>NZ_JBVVAK010000164.1:0-16086 GCF_055792825.1 Microvirga sp. GN3 | reverse complement strand
CCAACTCCTGCCAACGCGTTCCCCATATTCCAGACCTCATCGCGATGAAACAGACGCAACGAGCGCCCGCGATCGCAGTCCAGAACGGCAAACATCAACATGTCTCATGAATAGGGTGGGCTAGGACGGCTCTGTTGCATTAACCTGTCAAGCCGCAGGATCTAGTAGCTGCTCCAGCGGATAGATACGCTATAGCTTGTGCCTCGCACAGTTAATGCAACATGGGGTTATTCCGGGCCTGGTGCCCTTCGACGGCAAACTGAGGTCTGATGTGATCAGGCCCAAAGTGGAAGCCAACGGAGAGTATCCTCATGAAGCAGGATGTCGGGTTGGACGTGTCGCTGGAGCAAACCGCCGTCTGCATCGTCGACAACCATGGGAAGGCGCTCTGGCGCGGCAAATGCGCCTCGACGCCCGAGGCCATTGCCGCAGTCATCAATGCGAAAGCGTCGCATGTCGAGCGGATTGGCCTGGAACGCGGCCCGTTGTCGACTTGGCACTGGCACGAGCTCACAAAGCTTGGTTTACCTGTGATCTGCCTCGATGCCCGTCATGCCAAGGCAGCGCTGTCGCTGCAGGTGAACAAGACTGAACCGAATGATGCTCTGGGGCTGGCGCAGATCGTGCGCACGAGATGGTATCGGGAGGTCACCGGCAAGAGCCTGGACAGCCAAGTGGTCCGTAGCTTTCTCAGCTCACGAGCCCACCTGATGGATGTGCGCGTGTACCTGATCAACCAGATCCGTGGCATGCTCAAGCCCTTCGGCCTGGTGGCCGGCAAGGGAGGCCGCCAGCTCTTCATTGATCGCGTGCGCGAACTGGTGGCCAATGGGCCGCTGAAGGATGCTGTCGAGGCGCTCCTGACAGTGTTGCAGGAGGTCAGCCGACAGATCGGCATCCTCTCCCGTCGCCTCCTGGGGCTGGCGCGCCAGGATCAGGCGGCCCGCCGTCTATGACGGCTCCCGGAGTCGGCTCTCTGGTCGCATTGGCGTTTGTCAGCGTCATCGATGCGCCAGAACGGTTCTCAAAGTCCTCGAGTGTGGGAGCTTATCTTGGGCTGACCCCACGACGATACCAGTCAGGCGAGAGCGACCGGAGCGGTCGGATCTCCAAATGCGGCGATCCGCTCCTGCGAACCTATCTCTTTGAAGCAGCAGGCATCATTCTCAACCACGTCTCGCGTTGGTCGCCGATCAAGGCCCGGGGCACCCGGCTTGCCAAGAAGGTGGGCGGCAAGAAGGCGACTGTAGCGGTCGCGCGTAAGCTGGCGGTGGCGTGTTAGACAATGGTGCAAAGTTTGCGATCAGCATTGTCCATACAGTGACTCGTGCGGCTCTCCGGCGTCACACGACAGGTCCTGTGTTAACCCCTTCAACGGCTCTGGACAAACCAGACCGATGACGGACGAGGACCGCCATGGCCAAGCTTTGCAAGCGGCGCCGCCCGCTGCGCCTTGAGGTCGGCTTCGAGGTCAGACGGGGCAGTCGGGACGTCTTGGGACGCGCCTACGAGCGCCTCCTGCCCCTGCGCACCTGTTTGCTGCCATCACGGGCACAGGCCGCCATTTCCGAGGGAGCATGCGATGAGAACTCCGCATCTGAGAGCCGTTTCGGCCCCGCAGACCCTGCAGGTCGCCCTCTACGCCCGGGTCTCCTCCGACCAGCAGGCTGAGCATCACACCATCGATAGCCAGCTGGCGGAATTGACCGCGCGAGCAGAGCAGGATGGCCATGGCATTCGGGACGATCTGCGGTTCATCGACAACGGCCACAGCGGTGCCAGCCTGATCCGCCCGGCCCTGGAGCGGTTGCGCGATCTCGTGGCGCTGTCGGCGATTGATCTCGTCTATGTCCATGCCCCGGATCGTCTCGCCCGCAGCTACGCGCATCAGGTTCTGCTGCTCGAAGAATTCACCCACGCCGGCACGCAGGTGATCTTCCTCAATCATCCGATCGGGACCACGCCCGAGGACGCCCTGCTGCTGCAGTTGCAGGGCATGTTCGCCGAGTACGAGAGAGCCAAGGTGCTGGAGCGCAGCCGGCGCGGCAAGCGCCACCGCGCCCGCACTGGTGCCGTCAGTGTCCTGTCCCGGGCCCCCTTCGGCTACTGCTACATCACGCGTGAGGCTGGTGGGGGAGAGGCACGCTACGAGATTGACGAGGGGGCCGCCCGGATTGTGCGCCAGATCTTCACCTGGGTCGGGCACGAGCGCTTGACGCTGGCCGGGGGTCTGCCGGCGCCTGCACGACAGCGGGCTTCCAAGCCCGACCGGTCAACCGCACTGGAGCCGGGCGATAAAGCATGCTGCTCAACCCGGCCTATGCGGGACAGGCGCTCTATGGTCGGCGCCAAAGCGTGCCGTGGCGGCCGCCGCTGCATCCGCCGCGCGGCCATGATGGCCTGCCGCGGCGGCCGTGGCGGCAAGTGCTCGCCCCGACTGAGCGGCACATCAGCATCGCGGTGCCGGCGATTGTCGGCGAAGAGCTCTTTGCGAGTGTCGCCGAGCAGTTGGAGGAGAACCGCAGACGCGGTCGCGAGCGGCTTGCGGGCGTGCAGTATCTGCTGCGCGGCCTGCTGGTCTGCGAGAAGTGCGGCTATGGGTTCACCGGCCATCACCATCGCGGGCAGTGGCGCTACTATCGCTGTTGCGGTACCGACCGGAGCCGCTTCCGCGGTGCGTTCCGGTGTGATGCCCGGCTAGTCGCCACGGAGTTGCTTGATGAGGCGGTGTGGACCGAAGTCTGCCGGCTGCTCGATAATCCGGCACGGGTTATCGCCGAGTATCAGCGGCGCCTTGACGCCGTGCAGGCCACGCCGCATCGGCTCGAACTCGATGCCCTCGACCGTCAACGGGCCAAGGCCCGCCGCGCGATCGAGCGGCTGATCGACAGCTACACCGAGGGGCTGATCGAGAAGCCCGAATTCGAGCCGCGCCTGGCCGCATTGCGCCGCCGGACAGCCCGGCTGGAAGCTGAGACCAAGGCTCACCAGGAAGCCGATGAGCAAGTCCGCTCGCTGCACCTCGTCATTGGTAAACTCGACCTGTTTGCCGCGATGGTGCGCGAGCGACTCGGGGCTGCAGATTGGACGACGAAGCGCGACATCATCTGCACTCTCGTCAAGCGCATCGAGGTGGCCGATGATGTTGTTCGGGTGATCATCCGGGTTGATCCGAGCTTCTCAGGTCCACCTGAGACAGGTCGAACTTTGCACCATTGTCCAACACGTCGTCGTCATGCACCGGATCTGGAGCGATGGAACGGAGTTCCGTTGGACGAAAGATCCTCTCGTGCAGCCATCCCTTTGATCGCCCGTTAGGGAGAAGACACCGAAGTTCCGCCTGCCGGTGGAAAGCTGTCCCTCGCGGGACGATGGATGAGGTAAGTTCGTGCTGGCCTTTGCATCGATTGCCACGGTGATCAATGCGCTCATCAGATTGGGCCGCCTCATCCTTCTCATCCCACTATGGGAGGGCAGAATGCCGATCCCAGAGAGAAGCAAGAGCTCGCGAGGAATGCGCGACACCGGAGGGTTGAAAAGAGAATGCCTGACGTGGAGGTGCCGAATAGAGAAGGGCCAGCGGTCATATGAACCGCACTCACAGGCCGTAGATATGACTCACATGGCCACTTGCACTCTCGTTCAACAAAACCCTTGCCGGCAGGGAGCGTCTAGATATGACGATGCCGGAGCTCACGTTCAACGCTGCCGGCAAGCAGATGACTTGGGGGTGGATACAGACCTAGCTCGTGCTGCGAGGCAGGGAAATTTAATTGTTCATCGGCCTCTAACTTCGCAGAAGCCGGTGTATGGAACGGGCACTCCGCCGGATTAAATCGCCGTGATTACTCCTCGTTTCTTAAGATCATAAGTGTATGGTCATATTTTTAGCCATTTTTACTGATGATCCATTGAGGGACAATTGCTCATCACTATTTTCGAAGGATCTTAGATGCGCACAAGGAAGAAACGCTGACCAAAAGAAAGTATTCTCTTCTTGGCAGCCTCGCAGTGCCGCCCGGCCCCAGAAGCTGGAGCCTGCATCGATATGGCGACGAGGCGAAGGCCCATTGCAGCGAGGCCACTTGGAGAGGGTGGTGACTGGCACTCTCGGTGGTAAGTCAGTCTTCGTATACAGTGTAACTAACAAGAGCCGGGCCGGCCTAGCAAGCTTCTCGTTTCACCAGTCATAAGGTTGATAGATGACCACTACCGACCAGAGGAGGGCTACAATGGGTAAGTGCATCGACCTCGTCACGAGGGAACTGGACATCACCGTCAAGACTGGGAAGAGGGCCGTCATTGTCGAACTGACCGGCTTTGCGCTCAGCCCTGGCGGCAGGCGGAGCGCGTCTGGCAGGAGTTCTCGCCCTCCTCCTGCCGCCAGATCGCCAACGCTCTGCTGGAGGCGGCCTCTGAGGCGCACGGCAATGGCATGATGGCGCACGCGATCATAAGGGGTATTGACGAGGACGACGGTGCGTAATTCACAGAAGGCGCTCGCCATGCCTCGCTATTTTTTCAGTCTAAACAATGGTTGCGTTCTGACCGATCGGGAGGGCGAAGAGTTTCCTGGGATCACAGTAGCGCGCGATGAAGCAATCCGCATGGCTGGCCGGATTCTGCGCAATGAAGGGCAGAGGGTTTTGAGCAGCACAGAGTGGTGCATGGAGGTCTTCGATGATGCTCGGCAGATTGTGTTCCGGTTGCGCGTCTCAGGCGAGGATATAGGCCCAGATCTTGAAATCTAGATCGGTCCCAGCACGATGCGTAAATAGCAGAAGCGTCTTTATGAAACCGGATATAGCGTATTCGGAAGACTTTTGGCTTCGTTGCTGTGGCACTCGAGCAGCGGGCCAGTGGAAGAGGCTCTTATGTCACTGCCTGTAACAGCATGAATATCCATGAATGCTTTCCCGTCATCCGAATTGGGCAAGCTTCTGGACAAACCGGAAGAGACGGGCATCGCGGACGGCCTCTGCGGCCTCGACTTGCTCCATCTTGTGGTCTGAAACCAGGTGAAGCGCGATTTGTGCCAAGGGCTGAGTTTCAGGTCAGCAACTTCTTTCCACAGCAACAAACCCGCGCTTCACAGACCCGAGAACAAGGGGATCACGATGACCCTCATTCTTCGACCGTACGTGGCACCGACGAGCCCAGATCGCTTCCCATTCCAGCTGACAGATAAGGCAGCGGAGTTGGCTGATCTCGCGCCCATCAAGATCGAGGATGCCGACACTTTCTGCACAGCGGCGGAGGACGCACGGGTCAAGTCGACGTTCTATTACTTCCCCCGTCTGCATTTCTCCGAGTGGTCCAGGACGCGCGTTTTGCGCTGGGAGCGTTGCGGTGGGTCCCTCTTAGTCTATCAGATCCATCGCGATAAAGCCGGGTCACGGATGAACCTGTACTTTCCGCCGCTTCCCTTCGATGCGGCGGCGCTGCGGCACGCAGTGCAGCGGATGCGGGACTTCAACAGCGGCCGCTCGGGTCCGATCATCCACGTGCAGGAAAGTGATGCTCTGCCGGTGGCACGGGCAGGCTTTGCGATCTCCTTCAAGGAAGAAGAGTTCATCTACGACCGCTCAGCCGTGATGGCGTTGGAGGGAGCCGGCTTCCGGAGCCTGCGGCAAGAGCTGTCACGGGCTCTCAAGGCGGGCGTGGTCGAGACGCGCCCCTACACGATGGTGGATCAGCCCGCCTGCCTTGCGCTCACCGAGGCTTGGCGGGAGCGGCTCAACGGAGACGGCATGAAGGTCGGCGCCTCATATCGCTACACGGTCGCCTGCCTGACGGCAGCGGACCGGTTCCTGCCCACCCTGCTCAGGGGAATTGTGGTCGAGATTGACGGAGAGGTGCGCGGCTTTGCCTTCTCGGGTTCGATCACCTTGACCTCAGGGTGCAACTTCATCTGCCTCACCGATATTCGGTTCCGGGGGGTGCCGCAGCTCCTGCGCTACCGCCTCATGGCCGAGTTTCCCGACCTGATCCACTTCAACGACTCGAGCGATTCCGGGCGGCCCGGGCTGCGTGAGCTGAAGCAACGGTTCAGGCCGGTGGAGATGCACCGAGTCTTCAAAGCCCGGGAACCCTGACCGCAATAGGCGAGCCAGAAATGGTAGAGCAGGTGCGGAAAAGGCTGGCTGGCGAGGCATGGTCAACTTAACCTAGGAGTGACGAATTGCTGGCATACGTGAGGGATGAAATCGACCCGTCATCCGTGCTACGCCCGTCACCGCTTCCCGGCTAAGGTGATCGGCTACGCCGTGTGGACACGCTAGAGCATTGGACGGAAACGCAGATTCAAAGGCTTCCCTCCGGGGCGCGGGAGTGATTCCCTTCTGAGGCCAGGAGTTGGATCGTGACCCAGATGTATGGACCGACCGTGCGTCGCAAGAGGCTTTGGAGATGGTGAGGTTGGTCGTGCGCTAAAGCGCTTTTGGTTTCAGTGTAGGGCATAGCCGGCATGCCTGATCCAGCCTTTGGCATCTTTTGCGGTGATGGTGTCGAGGGCTGGTTTGAGTTCCGCCTCCAGGGCTTCGAGAGTGCGTGCGGCTTTCGCCTTGAGCCGCTCTTTCACCTTGGCCCAGGCCTGCTCGATCGGGTTGAACTCGGGCGAATAGCGGGGCAGGTACAACAGCCCGATCCCGGCCTGGGTGAGAAGCTCAATGACTTCGGTGGCATGGTGCGGGCGCAGGTTGTCCATCACCGGAATCGCATCCGGCTTCACCTGCCGGAGTTTGGGCACCAGCACCTGCTCGAGATAAGCCAGCAGCACGCAGGTCGAGGTCGACGCCTCGATGCTCATCGTCGCGATCAGGCCCTCACAGGCGAGCGCTCCGAGCACCGTCAGCCGCTGCCACGAGCCGAGCGGGATACTTCCGTACGCCCGCTGCCCACGCGGCGCTCGCGCATGGGTGCGGGCCATCTTGGTCGTCACGCCGCTTTCATCCAGGAACACCAAGCGTTCCGCGGGCATGTCGCTCATCTGCTGGCGGTAAGCCTCGCGCTCGGCGGCAACCTCGGGCCGATCCTGCTCGGCCGCCCGAAGGGTCTTTTTTTCGGACGCAGCTTGAGCCGCTTGAGCGCCTCGCAGATCACCGCGATGCAGACCGTCACGCCCGTTCTCTCGGCCAGGCGTTCGCGGTACTCACGCAGTAGCGCGTCGTTGTCTTCGATCACGAGCTGACGCAGCACCGCCAGAGCTGCCGCATCCAGGCGCGAGGGCACGCCGCCGCTGTGCGGCTTCGCAGCACGTCGGCCTTCCTCGCGCTCTTGGCGGCGCCAGTTCGACACGGTGGCGGGACAGACCTGGAAGCGGCGGGCGATCTCGACCTGAGGAAGGTCGCCCCGTTCGCAGGCGACCAGAACGCGCTCACGCAAATCAGCGGAATAGGGCTGGGACATGGCTCGCCTCCTGGGCCATATCCCAGTCAACGCACAGATCACCCAAATGGATTCAAGCCCAGATCAAAAGCGCTTTAATGTATCCAGCTCTTACGGAGCCGAGCTCCGTGACCATCATGAATATCCGCGCGCATCCGGTCTCATAAGCTACTCGGCCCTGACTGGCCAAATGGGTCACCAGAGCACGAATGCGACGGCGCGACCGTTCTCCATCTCGTCTTTCTCTCGCAGACCTCGGCGAGCTCTAAGCGACCGACGTAGGTTGGGGCTGGGTCGACTTAACCTGCCACACCCGCTGTTCGCGGTTCATAGGTGCGGTTCCGGCTCAACACGCTCCAGGCAATCCGAGCCAGCTTATTGGCGAGAGCCGCCGCGAGCACGTTGTGGTGCAGCCGTCCTGCAGCGGTGAGGTTCTCCTGGACGATGCTGCGCGCGATTCCAAGCCTCTCGGCGATGTCGCGCACGCTCACGCCGTTACGGGGAAGGCGCAGCATCTGTCTCAACTGTCTCATGGTCAGCTTCCTCTTGGCGGGCATTCCGTTCTCCTCGTTGACGTGAGGAGTGTGATGCCCGAGTTGCTAACCCAGGGGATCGTCAGAGTAGGGAAAGTGTCCGGTGATTGATTGGAACGGTGTCCGGCTTCATTCCGGAATGCTGTCCGGCTTCAAATCGGAATACATGTCCAGATTGCGCTGGAATCCGCACTGTGCCGGATCACACGGCCCTGAGCCGTCGCGCCCAGACCTTAGAGGTGCCAGGACCATGTCCGTGCTCCAGAGGACCTGTTCACCTGCTGGTCGACAGCACAGGCCTGCGGCTCTGTGGTGCCGGCGAATGGCTAGTCGACAAGCATGGCACCGGGAGGCGAAGAGCCTGGAGAAAACTGCACATCAGCGTCGATGCGCACACCGGGCAAATCCTTGCATCGGAATTGTCTGCGAGCGATGTCGATGACCGCTCGTAGGTTGAGCCCTTGCTCGACCAGATTCTAGGTCCACTCGCCTCGTTCATTGGTGATGGAACCTACGATCAGGAGGGTGTGTACCACGCTGTCGCCAAGCATCATCCTGAGGCTGACGTGATCGTTTCACCACGATCAACGGTAGTGCTGACTGTGACGGCGGCGAGCACTCCGACCCGGCGCGATCGGCATCTCCAAAGCATCGCTGTGCATGGACGCATGGGCTGGCAGAAGATGTCCGGATACACTCGCCGTGCTTTGGTGGAAAGCGCAGTAAGTCGCTTCAAACGAGTGATAGGGACGGCGTACGTTCGCGGATAGATTCCCGCCGCAGGACCGAGGTCGCCATCGCCGTTCAGGCTTTGAACCACATGCTTGAGCTTGGATGCCCGAAGTCCGTCCGTATCGCCTGAATGGGGGTCCGTGGGCCTTCAACGCGTGCATAATCCGATTTGTGCAACCAAGCCTCTCAATAAGGGCGTTCGCCATATTTTGCCTTAACATGACCGTTTTTACACGAAAACTTGCTGACCCTAAGGGGGCACTAGGGCGGAGTGAGAGGTAGACGACGATGACCGCTATCCTCATCATCATTGGTCTTTGGCTCGCCGTATGCGGATTGGCAGTCTTTTTGCGGCACCTCAATACACGGAGCTGAATGATGAACGGTCGAGAAGTAAAACGCCCCAACTGGGGTTGAGCCGTGGCTTTGTTACGTTAACTGTGCGAGGCACAAGCTATAGTGTATCTATCCGCTGGAGCAGCTACTAGATCCTGCGGCTTGACAGGTTAATACAACAGAGCCGTTCTCGGGCACGCCGCTCGCACGAACGCGGCAATCAGCATTCACCAAGCTCATGACGCTTCCAACCAGCGCATAACTAATTCGCCAGCAGTATCTTTTTCGAAGCAAGTCCAAGCGGCTGATTGCCGAACGCGTGCAGCACGTCAACCGGGTCAAAGGCCTACTCGCCAGTCAGGGCATTTACGACTTCCAGCCCTCACGCCAGAACCGCTGAAGGTTTGAGCGAGCTGCGCACCGGCGATGGTTACGAACTGCCGTCCCAGCTGCGTCGCGAACTCGAACGCGAGTTCAAGCGGCTGGGATTGGTGCTGGAGCAGATCGGGGTGGTCGAGGCCGAGCGCGATGCAGCGGTGACAGAGCCCGTACCAGAAGATGCCGATGCCGAGAAAGTCGCCTATCTGGCCCGACTGGGAGGCCTCGGCACCAAGACGGCCACGATCCTGGTGCGTGAGGCGCTGTTCCGTCCCTTTGCCACTCACAAGGAAGTCGCGGCCTATGCCGGGCTCACGCCAAGCCCCTTTGACAGCGGGCAGCGGCAGCGTGAACAAGGCATCTCGAAGGCCGGCAATCCGCTCCTGCGCAAGACAATGATCGAGTTGGCCTGGCTGTGGCTGCGCTACCAGCCCGACAGTGACTTGGCGCACTGGTTCCATGAGCGGGTTGGCCCCGCCCGCGGGCCGGGTGCGCAAGATCAGCGCTGTGGCGCTTGCCCGCAAACTTCTGGTGGCCTTGTGGCGATATCTCACCACCGGTGTCGTGCCGGAGGGAGCCCGGCTCAAGGCTGCCTGACAACGGTTCGGCCGGCGCATCAGCGTAGGATGCACCGGACGGGCGGGGGCATGTGATCGGAGCTGGACAGGGTTTGCTGCCGTCGCCAAAGATGGGTCCCACCTCCTCAAGCCGGCTTGCCTGAATGAGGCATTTTGGTCAGAAACAGCTGTTCGAGTGGAAGACGCGAGCAATTTGCTCGCCTTGCCCGGCTTCCCCACCCGACCGCTGCATCCCACAAGAGGGATTATAATAGCAATTGATCTTCCACCTCATACGAGCCCAGCTTAGCATGCTACATTGGACTCACCTCAAATTGGATGAGTAGCCAGGGAATGGCCCTAATGATCTTCACGGAAGACCTGCAACAGAGAGACCTGCATGCCGAAAGAAGCTGACGATCATTTCGGGTTGACGTTGCAAGCGACAGAATTCACGGCGGGCCAGGCGGTGCAGATCGGCGACTGATCCAGGTAGCGCGTTCGCCATGGCGCACTTGACGAGGGCATTGCATTGTTCCTCCGGATTGAGCTCTGGTGCATAGGCCGGCAGATGGGCCACCGCATAGTCCTGCGGGTGGGCCGCGATGAAGGCGGTGGTTGCTCGCGAGCGGTGGGCGTTGAGCCGATCCCAGACCACCAGCAGCGGTGTGCCGACCTTTCGCCGGAAGAAGCGCAGGGCCAGGATGACACAGCGGCTTGAGACGCTGGTGCGGAAGTGGCGGGCATACAGCCGCCCGTCAGGCGTGATCGCCACGATGCTCGACACCTCGCGCCGCTTGCTCACCCGCCGCAGCACCGGGGTCAGCCCGCGCCGCGCCCAGGTCGTGGCCGGCCGGATCCGGAAGCTGTGGCCTGTCTCATCCACGAGCAGCAGGGTCCGGTGCTCCCGGCGCGCCTTTTTTTGAGCGCCACCCACTCGCGCTTGGGCCAGACCGCAATCACGAGTTCGTCGCGTTCCTTGGCCGTTGTGGCCGGACGCTGCACGCTGAAGCCGTGCGCCTTGAGCGGCCGCTCCAGGTAGCGCGGATGATAGTGAACCCCGAACTCGCGCTCGACCAGGGCCGCGATGCGCTCAAGCGTCCACCGTTCGGTGGCAAAGCCCGCCGCGATGGCACCCCGGTCCAGGAGCCGCCCAAGGCGGGTCCAGGCTTTCTCATCCAGGCGGGGAAGCTGTCCTGGAATGGGGCGAGCCTCCCGGCCGTGCAGGCCCTCTTGGGCGAGGGTTGCCGCCCAGCGGCAGACACTGGCGCGGCAGACCCCAAGTTTCCGGGCGATCTCGGCCTGAGAAAGCTGCCCTTGCCGCAACAGCCTCGCGGCCTCCAGGCGACGCTCCTCCATTTGCTCGGATGTCAAATGCGTCGGGCGCCAAAAGTCGTCATCCATCGCGCACCTCCTCACGAGGGTCGACATCGCCCTATGTTACACCATCTTCGTGAAGATCATTAGAACGCTTTGCTGAGGCGACCTCCGCAGTCGCGGGTGCTCCTAATCACGATCCGCTCCTGATCGGGATGATGCGAGCGAGAAGGAAGCCGACATCCGCCGCCATCGCGGCAGCACATGCCGCTGTCATGCAAGGGGCAGACCTAATTTACTTCAACCCCACTGATGTCGACTTCACAAATGAAAGCGTGAGTGGCTGGAAGTATGTCCAACATATGTGGGTACGGGTAAAGAATAGAATTCCAGACGTTGTGATAAATGACTTCTCCTCAATGGACCATGATGAAGTTTGGCGACAAATAAGTGCACGGGTTCCATTCACGTCGCCTACAATCGGAGACAAGTCCGAGATTCTTACGCGCATGGGAGAGGCTAAGTTCTATCCGGATCTTCAAATCCCAACGAAGAGAATAATCTCGTTTCAGAATTTTCTTGTTTTCTTGGATGAAAATCGGAAAGTTGTCGTTAAACCTCAGAATAGTTCCCAAGGCCGTAATGTGTGGTTCATCGGCTGTGATGGTGCAGGTTTTATTGTAATCGGTGACGATGGTCAGCATGAGTTCAGCGAGAGCGATCTTGTCGCGTTTTTTAGGAAATACTTACATCGCAGGCATTTTTTAGCTCAGAGATACATCGAATCGAGAACTAAGTCCGGCTTGCCGTTTGACATCAGAATCCATGTGCGGCGCAATTCTGAGGCGAGATGGGAGATCGTGAACATCTATCCGAGAATCGGCTCGGGGAGGGGCATAACTTCCAACTTGAATGCTGGTGGCAGCGCGGGGCTCCTGACCGGATTTTTGCATGAACAGTATGGGGAGAAGGCTGAAGGCATCCACAGTTTGCTTACGGAACTCGGGGCTAACATGCCTCGCCGTTTTCAGAGACTCTATGATGACAGGATTATTGATGCGCTTGGCATAGATCTTGGAATAGATGAATCTGGGCGGCCATGGCTGTTTGAGATGAACCCAGTACTAGGTGCCAAATTCTTTAGCCTTGACACAGCCATCCGTAAGGTAGGATATGCGATTCTCTTGGCGACTAAGGGTCGTCAAAGGGAGGACTTTCTGAGTGAGGGATTACCTGCCCTCAGGGCTCACAATCAGTATATGAAGTCAGTGTCAGGGCAAGGATAACACGGAACAAATCAGCGGATCTTTTAGATAGTATGATATTCGGCGTTGATGCCGAGATTGGAGAGATCCTCGCCTCAGACTTGACGATCAGCGATGTCGATGATGGCTCACAGGTCGATCCCTTGCTCGACCAGATCACGGGTCCACTTGCCTCCTTCACGGGTGACGGCGCCTACGATCAGACGAGCATCTACGACACGACCGCCAAGCGCTCTCCGATGCTGACGTGATCGTCCCGGCCCGCTCAACAGTGGTGCTGACTGAGACGGTGGAGAGCGCTCCGACCCAACGCGACCGGCACCTCCGAAGCATCGCAGAGCATGGACGCACGGGTTTGCAGAAGAGGTCTGGGTACAATCATCGTGCCCTGGGGAGGCTGCCATCAGCCGGCTTAAACGAGTGATCGGCACGAGCTTACCCTCGCAGACGGAACCCCGGTGCGCAACTGAGGTCGCCATCGCAGTTCATGTCCTCAACCGCATGCTTGAGCTTGGGCACCCGAAGCCCGTCCGCGTTGCTTGAATTCAAGCTCGTCGGCCTTCAATGCGCGCATAGTTCGATCCGTGCAACAAAGCCCTGTATCAACCCCATTGTTATCTGTTTTTCGGCAGCGTTAAATGTGAATTTCTGCTTAAATGCTGCAAGCGCACGATTTCGTCCTGCATCGCCGGCATTGATCCACTCCCGGTCAGGATACAACTTGGCGTGTTCGTGGACAATCAAAGGACCTACATCGAACTCATGGTCGCCTCTGCCATAAAAATAAGCCGCCCATGATGCGCCGAGATGGCCACCCACGCTGTAGCCGATCACATCATCATCCAGCATGACGGCCAGATGCCGCACGCCCAAAGGCTCCAGCATAGCCAGGTTTTCTAGGGTCCAGACAGTGCGGGCTCGAAGAAACGTGGACTTACCTTGTGCTTTCTTAGCTTCGTACCACCGATCATTGCATGCCAGCACGCGATCCAGGTTCGCGGGGCAGATCGGCTCGACATGTACGCCGGCTTTCAGGAGCTTGCGGATAGTTCGGCGGTGTCCTTGCAGTGAGGACCCGAGCATTTCAGAGACGGTTTCACGTCGCCACACGAATTCATGTTTGCTCTTAGCAATGATTACGTTGTTCCTCCAAGCTCCCTCACGCTGCGCAGGAACGGGTCCCAAGAGACTACCAGGATTGAGTGTCTGTGCCTCACGTTTGACGACATGCTGATACTCGTCCCAATCGGACACCAGAGGCAGGAGCTTGGTCTTCTTGCCGAGGCGAAGGAGAATACAGTCCCGCTTCACCTCCTCTGAGGCACCATGGGCCAAGTCCTCCGCCAGCTTGAGCAGGCTCATGTCAAATGCAGGCCCCCCGAGCGCCTCCAGGTTCCGGCCCCACTCAGCAGCGCGGGTGAAGGTCTCACGCTCTAACCAGGATCTCTCCAGGGGCGGCAGATCCGACTGCTCCCGCTTTGGAAGCCGTCCGAGACGTTCCCTGGCACCAGCATGATCCGGCTCTTTCACGAGGATGCTGTTGTAGATCTGCTCCGCCTCACGAAAGCGCGACAACTTGCGCAGTTGTACGGCTATCTTCAGCTTCAGGTCTGTTCTGGTCGGATTGGCTGCCAAGGCAGCTTGGTAGTAGTTCAGGGCCAACCGGGGCTTGCCGCGCGCTTGCGCAATGTGGCCTAGCCCGGAAAGAGCCCGGACCAGATTTGGGTGACCCTCAAGCAGGCTCAGATAGAGGGCTTCCGCCTCGTCGAGACGAGACAGCGTTCGAAGCTCCAGCGCCATCTCGAGCTTCGGGCGCGTCCGGCGCGGCGCTGCTGCCAGTGCGGCTTCGAAATAGCCCAGTGCAGCGGCTGTGTCGCCACGCTGCCGGCCCAGATAACCCAAGCTCAGTAGAGCCCGGTAATCGTTCGGCTGTTTCTCCAATATGAACTGATACACAACCTCCGCTGCCTTGCGCAGTGCCGTGGCAGCTTCGAGGCGAACCTGAATTGGTGCCTGCGCTTCACCGTCTGCAGGAACAGCTCGCCTATCGGTGTCCGTTGCGGAAGCAGGGCTTGTCTGTGCAGGTTGCGGGATCATGGTGGCCTCCAGCGACGATCCAGACAATTTGCGTTACTATTGCACCTCAAGGGAGCGAGCTGGGACAGCGAGTCAACTCTGCGTGAGGCTCATCTCGACATTTGTTCATGAAGATCAAACGATCGCTATAGACAGAATTGAGTCCGTTTCTGCTAATGTGAGGTATGACAAATTTTTGGAACAATCCTCATTGATGAATTTCTAGATCCAATGGCCATACTACAATATGCTATTTACCTTGGCTCGTTATCCCGGTACCGCCACGATTTTTCTCCAAGATACCCAAGCTGTACCGGCAGATCCTGTACTTGGTGCCAGTCCCTACCGTGGGGGTGAACTGGCCTGCAACTAGGACACTGCCATGATACCAAGCGGCCCAAGCCTAATGCAGGCGATTCTCGACGGAGTTACCTTCGATGTTTATACCTATAAACCAGAGGGCACGATCAATGGCATCTCCCTGATCTATCACGGCAACTCGCGCACGGCGGACAAATACCGCGACTACGCCATCGACCTCGCCAATCGCAAAGGCCTTGTGGTGGCTGCGCCGCTGTTTGATCAAGCCCGGTTTGCCAGCCACGCCTACCATCGTGGCGGCTTGTTGGACTCTTCCGACAACCTTAAGCCCGCCAGCGAATGGACCACACGCTTCGTGGCGCTCCTAGCTACATGGGTGCGAACGGAGCAGGAGAGCTCGCGGCTGCCGTACTGGTGTTGGGGTCATTCGGCCGGGGGGCAGTTTCTATCACGCGTGGCTGCGTTTGAGCAGAATGCCACTGAGCGCATCATCATTGCCAACGCCTCAACCCATGTGCTGCCGCTGCTCGGCAGCTATCCCGATGGCGAGGCGGTGCCGTATGGCATGGGCGGCGTCTACAAAGGCGCCAAGGAGCGGGAAAAACTGCGCGGCTATCTTGCAATGCCGGTAACGATCTACCTCGGCACCGAGGATGATGACCCTGATGACCCCGACCTGACCATGACTCCTGAGGCCCAGCGTCAAGGTCAGCAGCGTAAGGAACGCGGCGAGCGGACCTTTGCGCTCGGCCAGCACCAGGCCGCCGCTCTGGGCTGCCCATTCGGCTGGGAGTTAGTCTATGCGCCGGAGAGTGAGCATTCAGCTTCGCTGATGATCCATTCACAATGCTTGCTCAAGGCTATGGAGCTGTTCAACTTCCCCAACGCAAAGCAGAAGCCGCGCAGGCGCTAACAAGCTCACCAATTGATGCGATGAGGCCGACCTTCAAACCTGTAGTACGCCAGGACAAAGGTGGCGTCTGAGTTGGATTGCCACAGCTTCCGCTAACGCCACGAAAGCGCCTGAGCTGAACACCGTCGAGACTAGAGCAACGGGCATCCAGACGAATCCATATCCGGCCGCGGTGAAGTAGTTGCGGCATTCCTCAGCCTCGACCCCATCGCAGATGTCGCCGATGGCCCGCCAGAGCGCGTCAAAGGTGCGGGCTTCGGCCTTGCGCAGGT
>NZ_JBVVAK010000163.1:0-16088 GCF_055792825.1 Microvirga sp. GN3 | reverse complement strand
GTCCATGGCTGTCCCTCATGATGCTTGGGGCCGATCCGCTCGGACCCCGTTCCAACACCATCACTCTGAGGGACAGCCACCCCGCTCCGCTAGCTCGTGAGCGGCAGGCCCATTACGGCATCTATGCTGCACCCGGCACCTATGACGAGGTGCCCAAGGGCCGGATGCGGTTTGAGGAGGTTGCCGCAATCCTCACTGCGGTCGCGGCGGAAGCCGGCATCGTCGGTTTGGCGATCACCGAGTACATGCCCTGGAGTGCGGTCAAGTTGTCCCACTCCCTGCGCTCGCTCCCGCTTCTTGGCGATGGATAGGGCGTTGGGAACGACGCTCCAGCACAAAGTGACGTCAGCCCAGCTTGCGCTTGGGGTTCAGCCGAGTGTCGCGAGTCGGATATCAAATCTTGGATTTCTACCATTGGTATGCATCCATAGATCCGGCCTCCTACCGAGGGAATAGTCGCGCTTGGCCCGAATCGGCAAAACCCCGTTGAAAAGGATCGACCCGCGCGAAAAATTTGCGGCTGAACGGTTCACATGCTAACCGCGGGCCTTCCAGCATAAGAGTTTCAAAGAGCCCATGGCCCGTAAAAGTCTCCTTCGGGGCGATACCCTTCCCTTGATCGGCCGCCTGTGGCGGGACTGGATGCGTCCGCACGCGAAGACGCTGGCCTTGGTACTCCTGCTCGTGGCCCTGGTCTCAGGCGCGACAGGTCTCTATCCGGTGCTGATCAAGGCCGCCTTCGATGCCTTCGATGCCAAGGACGCGCAGGCGATCATGCTGGCGCCGCTCTTCGTGATCGCGGTCACGTCGGTGAAGGGCTTTTCGCTGCTCGCGTTGACGATCCTCACCAACAAGGTGGTGACTCGGATCGAGGCCGATATGCAGACTGCGCTCTACGGCCATCTGATCGATGCGGATCTCGCCCAGACCGGGCGCGAGAGCCCGGCGGCGCTGACCCAGCGCTTCACCACGGATTTCGCTTTCATCCGGGAGGCGCTCACCCGCCTTTCGACGGTCTTCCTGCGCGAGGTAACGACGATCATCGCGCTCATCGTAGTGATGCTGTGGATCGACCCGATTCTGACCCTGGTGGCAGCCATCATCGCGCCCTTCTTCGCCTATCCCGTCAACAAGATCGGCCGCAGGCTGCGCCAAGTCGCCATCTCGACCCAGGAGCAGACGGGCCTGATGGCGAGCCTCATCACCGAGAGCCTCGCCGGGACGCGAATCGCCAAGACCTACGGGCTCGAGCGCTATCTCAAGACGAAGGCCGCCAAGACCTTCGACGACGTGCGCGACCTCAAGATGAAGGCCGCCAATGCCCGCGGGCGGATGGATCCTATCCTCGAGACCGGCGGTGGCCTCGCGGTCGCCATCGTGCTGATGCTGGTTGGCCAGCGCATTCTCTCCGGAGACAGTACGGTGGGCGATTTCACCGGCTTTGTCACCGCGCTCGTCATGGCGGCGCAGCCGAT
The DNA here is from genome assembly GCF_055792825.1 of Microvirga sp. GN3. NCBI lineage: Bacteria > Pseudomonadati > Pseudomonadota > Alphaproteobacteria > Hyphomicrobiales > Methylobacteriaceae > Microvirga > Microvirga sp. GN3. Next base: position 14,613 of record NZ_JBVVAK010000163.1, on the reverse strand, counting down.
CCGGGCGCTCGGCAACCTCAACGCCATCGTGCAGGAGGCGGCATCGGCCCTCCACCGCACCTTCACGGTCATGGACGAGAGGCCTCAAATCCAGGACATGCCGGGTGCGAAGCCGCTCGCGCTCGGAGGTGGAGAGATCGAATTTTCGAACCTCACCTTCTCCTACGATGGCGAGGCGGTGGCGCTTGACCACGTCAATCTGGTGGCCGAGGCCGGCCAGACCACGGCTCTGGTCGGCCGCTCCGGTTCAGGCAAATCGACCCTCCTGTCCCTCGTGCCGCGCCTTTACGACGTCAATCAGGGCGCCGTCCTGATCGATGGGCAAGATGTGCGGGACGTGACCCTGGCGAGCCTGCGCCGCGCCGTCGCGGTGGTAAGCCAGGATGTGATCCTCTTCGACGACACGATCCGGGCCAACATCGCCTTCGGGCGACCGGATGCGTCGGACGAGGAGATCATCGCGGCCGCCAAGGCAGCGGCGGCCCACGACTTCATCCTGAAGCAGCCCGAGGGCTACGACACGACGGTCGGCCCCGGCGGCGGACGCCTCTCGGGCGGCGAGCGCCAGCGCATCTCGCTTGCCCGTGCCTTCCTGAAGGACGCCCCGATCCTGCTGCTCGACGAGGCGACCAGTGCGCTCGATTCTGAATCGGAGCGCCTGGTCCAGGACGCCATCCGTCGCCTCATGAAGGGCCGCACCACCCTGGTCATCGCCCACCGCCTCTCGACCGTGCGCAATGCGGAGAAGATCGTGGTGATGGAGAACGGGCGCATCGCCGAGATGGGATCGCACGAGGCGCTGATCGCCAGGAGAGGTGTCTACGCCCGCCTGCACCGCCTGCAGCTCTCCGACGACGAAGAGCCGAGCCTCGTGGCGTCATCTTAAGAAGACCGGACCTGGATCTATTCCCGCCGCATGATCCTGTCGACGAGGAGGCTCGACCAGAAGCTCGGGCGGAAGTTCCGCTCCAGGGCTTCCGCATCGTACTGGGTCTCGATCCAGGTCAGGAACGGGATGCCCTTGGCCTCGCCCTCGCGGCGGTAGAGATCGAAGAACTCGTCCAAAATGCCCGTCTTCGAGAAGCGGAAATGGCCGTAGCGCATGGAGAGCTGGCGCTGGGCCTCGTCGATGGTCTTGCCCTCGTAGACCACGAGGTAGAGGGCTGCGACGAAGCCGGCCCGATCCGCGCCCGACTTGCAGTGCAGGACGGCTGGATACTCGATCCTGTCGAAGAATTCCTTGGCGGAGAGCAGCGTTTCCCGGTCCGGCGCCCCGCGGGAGCGGACGACGAACTCTTCCAGATGAATGCCGAGCCGCTCGCAGGCTTCCTTCTGGAGCTGCCATGAGCCGTGCTCGCGGCCGCCACGCAGGTTGATGATGGTGCGAACGCCTTCGGCTTTGAGAGCGGAAATCTGATGCGGGGCGGGCTGGGCCGAGCGCCACAGGCGGTCGGTGACCTGGTGCTTGTTCAGGTAGAACAGGCGGAAGACCCCGTGATCGGCGAGCAGCATATGGGCCCAGGCGCGCAGACGCCCGGACAGCCCTCCGACGGGTTTGTCCCAGCGGGCAATGCGGGCCATGCGGCGTGCATAGCGGACTTCAGGTTTGAGGAACCTGTTGAACACGTCGATCCAAGCAATCTGTCTAAAATGTAAGATAATTCGGTTCGCGACCGAAGGCGGCCCTTATCGACGATGGGAGCCGATTAATCAATCGCTTGCACCTCAAGTAGTTGCCGCAGGTCAAATTCCCACATTTCGGCCATGGTCAAACAGAGCGAGATGCAACCAATCGGTTGCCGCCCTGCGGGCTCTCGTGTAAGGGGTGCGTTTCGAAACAACCCTCCTTGACGAAACGAGTGGCTGGACACCGGGCTAAGACAAGCTTGCCGGCGCTGGATCGTTGAGACCAACAAGCAGTTCAGGAGAGCGACGTCATGTCGTCCACCTTCGAGACCGTCGCCGGCATCATTTCAGAGACCGCCGATATCCCGCGCGAGCAGATCACGCCCGAGAGCCATGCCATCGAGGATCTCGGCATCGATTCGCTGGCTTTCCTCGATATCGCGTTCGCGATCGACAAGGCCTTCGGGATCAAGCTGCCGCTGGAGCAGTGGACCCAGGAAGTGAATGAGGGCAAGGCTCCGGCCGAGGAATACTTCGTCCTGAAGAACCTCGTGGCGCGGATCGATGCGCTCGTGGCCGCCAAGCAGGCCTGATACTATTAAAATGCTCTATCCCGGCGGGCAGGCTCTTAAGAGGCTTGTCGATATGCTGGTCGGGATAGCAGGCGCGACGCAGCCCTCCTCTCCCTTGCGGGGAGGAGTTGGAGTAGGGGTGTAAGCGTCACGCTGGTCCAGTTCATCGCTGGCACCCCCACCCCTAGCCCTCCCCACAAGGGGGAGGGGGATAGGTTCCGCGAAAATGCGCCTCGAATATTTTGAAATGATCGACCGGGTGACGAGCCTCGACCGCGAGACCAAGCGGATCGAGATCTCATCCACCGTTCCACAAGAAAGCCCGGTTTTCGAAGGGCATTTCCCTGGCCATCCCCTCGTCCCCGGTGTCCTTTTGACCGAGACTATGGCCCAGGCTTCCGGCTATCTCGTGCTCGGGCTGACGGGCTTCACCCACATGCCGTTCCTCATGGGCGTCGACAAGGCGCGCTTTCGCACCTTCGTCGGACCGGGTACGGTGCTCACCGTCACGGCGCAGCTGGAGCATGAAGGCTCGGGTTATGCGGTGACCAAGGCCAAGATCACAGCCGAGGGCAAGCCGATCTGCGATGCGGAGCTGCGTTTCCGGATCATGCCCTTTCCCGAAGGCATGGATGGTCTGATGCGCGCACAAGCCAAGCGTATCGGCCTCCTTGAGGAGAGTGTTTGATGCGGGATGTCGTCATCACTGGGACCGGCCTCGTCTCCAGTGCCGGAGAGGGTCTGGAGGCGCATCTGACGGCGCTTGTAGCCGGCGGCGCTCCGAACACGGATGCGGCTACCTTCGAACCGTTCCTGGTTCATCCGGTCGTCACCCCCGAATGGGACCGGCAGATCCCGAAAAAATCCGACCAGCGCCAGATGGAAGCGTGGCAGAAGCTCGGCTGCTATGCCGCAGGCCTCGCCCTCGACGCGGCGGGTGCCAAGGACGACGCGGCCCTCAAGAGCCGCATGCAGCTCATTGTCGCCGCCGGCGGCGGTGAGCGGGATTATACGGTCGACGGGCAGATCCTCACCGGCCTGGCGAAGGCGGACAACCCGGGCGTCTTCCTCAACGAGCGCCTGATGGGCGACCTGCGCCCGACCCTCTTTCTCGCGCAGCTCTCCAATCTTCTGGCCGGCAACATTTCCATCGTCCACGGCGTCACAGGCGCGTCCCGCACCTTCATGGGCGAGGAATCGAGCGGCGTCGATGCGCTGCGCATTGCCCGCGAGCGCATCGCCTCGGGCCAGGACGACATCTTCCTTGTCGGCGGCGCCTATAACGCCGAGCGGCCGGATGTGCTCCTCATCTACGAGATGGGCGGCTTCCTCTGGAAGAAGCCGTATGCCTCGGTCTGGGAACGCTCCGCCGATAGCGGCGGCATGATCCTCGGCTCCGGCGCCTGCTTCCTGGTGCTCGAATCCCGCGAGCACGCAGCCGCACGTGGCGCAAAGCCGCTGGCTTCCATCACGGGCGTCGCTTCCGGCCGCTCCCGCCGCAAGGCCGGTAGTGTCGAAGGGGCGCTCCATGCCCTGTCGAAGCAGCTCGGTGCGAAGCCGGACGTGGTACTGTCGGGCGCCACCGGCATCAAGGGCATCACGGAAGAAGAGCAGGCAGCACTGAGGGACATCGCCCCGGGGGCAGCCATTCATGCCACCGGCGACCTCGTCGGCCATACGATCGAAGCGCAGGCGCCCACGGGCGTGGCGCTCGCCGCAGGGCTGATCGCTGAAGGAAAGGCCGGGGAGGCGCTCGTCACCTCCATCGGACATTGGCGCGGCGAGGGCGTCATCCGGCTCACCAGGGCTTGAGGAGAAGGCAATGGCACTTCGCGACAGACAGGGCCGTCCGCTCGTCGCCGTCACCGGCATGGGCGTGGTCACGTCCCTCGGCCAGGGCAAGGGCGACACCTGGACCGCCCTGACGGCCGGAAAATCCGGCATCCACCGCATCGAGCGCTTTCCCACGGAAGGCCTGCGCACCACCATTGCGGGCACCATCGACTCGGTCGATGTGGAGCCCTTCTGCGCGCCCGTGCTCTCCGAGCGTCTCGCCACGCTGGCGGCCGAGGAAGCCGTCGGCCAGTCGGGCCTGGCCCAAGAGAATTTTCCGGGCGCGCTCTTCATCGCCGTGCCGCCGGTCGAGATGGAATGGCCGCAGCGCGAGGCGCTGGCCGAAGCTTCCGGCCAGACGGGTGAGGTCACTTACAAGGATCTTCTCAAGGCCGCGGCCACGGGCCGCTTCAAGCCCTGGCACGACCTCTTCATTTTCGGCTCGGTGGCCGACCGGGTCGCCGACCGCTTCGGCACCAAGGGTTCGCCGATCTCGCTCTCGACCGCCTGCTCGTCCGGCGCCACTGCGATCCAACTCGGCGTCGAGGCAATCCGCCGTGGTGAAACCGATGCGGCGCTCTGCATCGGCACCGACGGTTCCGTGAACCCGGAATCACTCATCCGCTTCTCTCTGCTCTCGGCGCTCTCGACCCAGAACGAAAATCCGGAAAGTGCGTCGAAGCCCTTCTCCAAGAATCGCGATGGCTTCGTCATGGGCGAGGGCGGCGCGGCCCTGGTGCTGGAGAACGCGGAAAGCGCGAAGGCGCGCGGTGCCACGATCCTCGGCTACGTGCTCGGCTGCGGCGAGAAGGGCGACGGCTTCCACCGCACCCGCTCCTCGCCCGACGGCATGCCGGCCATCATGGCGATCCGCCAGGCGCTGGAGGATGCGGGCGTGTCGCCCGAAGACATCGACTACATCAATGCCCATGGCACCTCGACGCCGGAGAACGACAAGATGGAGGCCATGAGCTGCACCGCCGTGTTCGGCGAGCGCATGGCGAGCCTTCCGATCTCCTCCAACAAGTCGATGATCGGCCACACGCTCACCGCAGCCGGTGCGGTCGAGGCGGTGATGTCGCTCCTGACGCTTAGCTCAGGCCGCATTCCGCCGACGATCAATTATCAGGTGCCGGATCCCGCAATCCCGCTCGACGTGGTGCCGAATGTCGCCCGCGACGCGAAGGTGAATTACGTGCTCTCGAACTCCTTCGGCTTCGGCGGCCAGAACACCTGCCTCGTCTTCGGGGCCGAGCCAAAAGGGGCTTAAGACCATGACGCGGGTTCTGGTGACAGGCGGCGGCAAGGGTGTCGGCGCGGCCATCGTGCGGGCCCTCGTGACCGCCGGCCACGATGTCGATTTCACCTACCGCTCCTCGGGCGATGCCGCGAAGGCGCTGGCCGACGAGTTGATGCAGGCCCATCCCGGCTGCAGCATCAAGGCGCATGAAGTCGATCTCGCCGATAAGGCGGCTCTGGAGGCGTTCTGCGAGAGCATCGAAGGCGAGAGTTATTTCGGCCTCGTGCACAATGCCGGCCAGCCCTACGATGCGCTTGCCGCCATGATGCAGCAGGACAAGGCCGAAGCCGCCATGCAGGTGAATTTCTGGTCGCTGACCCGCATCGCCAAGGCGCTCATGCGCGGCATGATCCGCGCGAAAGGGGGGCGCATCGTCGCCATCGGCTCGGTGGCGGCGCTCCAGGGCAATCCCGGCAATGCAGCCTATGCCGCTTCCAAGGGCGCGCTGATCTCCTATTGCCGCACGCTCTCCGTCGAGACGGCAAAGCGCGGCGTCACCGTCAACGTGATTGCGCCGGGCTTCATCGACACGGACATGATGGCGCCTTACGCGGCCTACCGCGAGAACATGGAAAAGCAGATCCCGGCCGGCCGCTTCGCGAAGCCGGAGGAGATCGCGGGCCTTGCCGCTTTCCTCCTGTCCGAGCCCGCCGCCTACATCACCGGTGCGGTGTTGCCCATCGACGGTGGGCTCACGTCAATGTTGGGCGTGCATCGGTAAACGCCGCCGTCATCCCGGGGCCGCACAGCGGAGCCCGGGATCCATAACCGCTGACGCTTCTTCATCCTGCAACCACTGTGTTTATGGATTCCCGCCTTCGCGGGAATGACAATGTGGAGTTTCCGGCATCATGTCCTGATTGCAATCCCGGATCGCCTGCGGTGTCCGGAATGACACGAGATGTCGGCAGGAAACTTGCCATCTGCCTCGCTGCCCTTTAAGTCGCCGCAAACAATTTCTCCGCGTCATGGCCGGGCTTGTCCCGGCCATCCACGTCTTTGCCCGGCAGGACGGAGAGTCCCGGAACGAGTTCGGGGATGACGCCGAACAGGATTTTTTCGCATGCGCTCCCTTCAGCTCTTCGGCGACCGTGACCTCCGCATCACCGAGATGGAGGCGCCTCCGCCGCCCGCCCCCGGTGAGGTGCAGGTTCGCGTGAAGGCGCTGGCCTTGAACTTTCTCGATGTCTGGGGCTTCCGCGGCATGGCCTTCGCCAAGCGCAAGATGCCCCAGGCCGTGGGCGTCGAGGCCTCGGGCGAGATCGCCGCGGTGGGCGAGGGGGTGACTCGGTTCAAGGCGGGCGACCCGGTGACCATGTACGGCGCCGAGACCTGCGGCCATTGCAAGGCCTGTCGCACGGGCTGGGACAATCTGTGCGAGAACGTCGCCGGCATCATGGGCTTCCATATCGACGGCTTTGCCCGCGAGCTGATCAACCGGCCCGAACGGCTGGTCATTCCAGTGCCGAAGGGGGTGTCCTTCGAGCAGGCGGCCTGCGCACCGATCGGCTTTGGCACCGTGCAGCACATGCTCTTCGACAACGCCAAGCTCGAGCCCGGTGAATCGATCCTCGTCCATGCCGGTGGTTCCGGCATCGGCACGGCGGCGATCAAGATGGCCAAGGCCATCGACTGCACCGTCTATACGACGGTGGGCGACGATGAGAAGGGCGAGAAGGCGAAGGCGCTCGGTGCCGATTACGTCGTCAACTACCGCACCGAGCGCTTCGAGGGTGAGGTGCGGCGCCTGACCAAGCGCAAGGGCGTCGACGTAGTGTTCGAGCATGTGGGCGCCGAGACCTGGAACGGCTCGCTTCTGTGCCTCAAGCGCGGCGGACGCCTCGTGACCTGCGGCTCCACCTCCGGCGTCTCCACCACCATGAACCTGATGCAGCTCTTCCAGCAGCAATACCGGATCTTCGGATCCTTCGGCTGCCGGATCGAGAACATCGCGCAATCCCTCGACAAGATGGCCGGCGGCATGACGCCGATCATCGACGCCGTCTTCCCGCTGGATGAGTTCCAGAAGGGGCTGGAGCGGCTCGAAGGCCGCAAGGTCTTCGGCAAGGTGATCGTGACGTTCTGACCCGGCCCCTGGTACAAACGGCCGCGTAACCACAGATCTTGACGAAACGGGCTGCCTTCGAAAAAGACGCGGGGCCCTTTCTTTTCAACGCCGGCTTCGTGCCGCTCATCGTGCCAGGACTTCACCGACGTGCAGCAAACCCACCGTTCCCGCAACCTTGTCTCGCGTCTTCTCGGAACGGTCATGGTCGGGGTCGTGCGCGGCGTCTTCGCGTTCTCGCGGGCCTTGGGTCCAGAACGCTCCGGCGCCGTGGGCGCGGCGATCACGCGCACCTTCGGCCCGCTGCTGAAGGCGCACAAGACGGCGCTCACCAATATCCGCGCCGCCTATCCGGAGAAGTCGGACGCCGAGGTGAAGGCGCTGGCGCTCTCGGCCTGGGATAATCTCGGCCGCACGGGCGGGGAATATCCCCATCTCGGCCGCCTGTTCGATTTTGATCCGGACAGCATGGTGCCGGGCCGCACCGAGGTCGACGGGATCGATCACTTCCTCAGCCTGAGGGACGACGGCAAGCCCGGGCTCATCTTCTCCGCCCATCTCGCCAATTGGGAACTGCCTGCCATCTGCGCCGCCCGCTTCGGGCTCGACGCGACGGCGGTGTTCCGCGCGCCCAACGATCCGGCCATTGCCCGCGTCCTGCATGAGATCCGCAGCGAGACCATGGGCAACCTGGAGGCGGCCCGCCAGGGCGCGGCCTTCGCCATGCAGGGTGCGCTGGAGAAGGATGGTCATCTCGGCATGCTCATCGACCAGCATTTCACCCGCGGCGTGATCGTGAACTTCATGGGCCGCCCGGCGCTGGTGAACCCGATCCTGGGAAAATTCGCCCGCCGATTCGACTGCCCGGTTCATGGCGTGCGAGTCATCCGTCTTCCCAACCATCGCTTCCGCCTGCAGTTGACGCCACCGCTCGATCTGCCGCGCGATCCCGACGGGCAGATCAACGTCCAGGGCGCCATGCAGGCCATGACCTCCGTGGTGGAGGAATGGGTGAGAGAATATCCGGAGCAGTGGCTGTGGATGCACCGCCGCTGGCGGGTTCCGACGAGAGCATCGGACCCAAAAGTGGATTCCCCTTTTCGGATCTGATCCGATGCCCCACTCTTTGAAGAGCGCATCGTCGAGCGCGGCCCGCCGGGTCCGCACGATGCGCTAGCGTTCAAGGTAACGTGAGTTTCCCTTGAGGTCGATTTCGTGTTCGATGGCGGCACCATGGCGTCCCGTTTGATACTGACTTTGGCGGCCCTCGGTTTGACCGCCCTCCTTCAGCCTGCTCTGGCAGACCCGCCGCGCGCGGTCGTCGAGCTGTTCACGAGCCAGGGCTGCTCTTCCTGCCCGCCGGCCGATGAGCTCCTGGTCGAGTATTCCCGCCAGCCGGACATCATCGCGCTGTCTCTGCCGGTGAATTACTGGGATTATCTCGGCTGGAAGGACACGCTCGCCCATGTGGCCTTCACTGAGCGCCAAAAGGCCTATGCCCATTCCCGCAGCGACCGGCAGGTTTTCACGCCGCAGATGATCGTCAACGGCAAGAAATCCTGCATCGGCTCGGATCGGGCGCAGATCGAGAAGGCGATCCAGGCCACGTCGAAGGGCCGCAAGACTCTTCCGGTGAACGTGACCCTCGATGAGAAGAACGGCACCGTGACGATTGCCGTCGAGGAAACACCCGACACCACGCAGCGTGCAGCCGAGTTGTGGGTGCTGCCTATCCTGAGGGCTAAGACGGTGCCGATCGAACGCGGCGAGAACCGCGGCAAGACCATCACCTATGCCAATGTGGTGCGGGGCCTGAACCGCGTCGGCGAGTGGCTCGGCGGCTCGGCCCGGTTCGAGGTGCCGCTTGAGATCGCGCGCAGCGGCGGCGATGCCTATGTGGTGCTGCTGCAGAGCACGGATGCCGCAAGGCCCGGCGTCATTCTGGGCGCCGCCAAGGCCCCAGGGCTTTAATCAAAGCAGGATAATGACCTTGTTGGGCAGCTCGTCCACGTCGTCGAGGCGGGGCGGGGCGTGCTCGGCCAGGATCGCGCCCGTACGCCGGATGGCCTCGATCAGGCCCTCCGTCATGCGGCCGCGTCCGATTGCGGCGGTTAGGTCCGCGACGATGTCGGCCCAGATCGTCGGATCAACCCGGTCGGCGACGCCCGTATCGGCCAGGATCTCGGCGTGATGCTCGGCGAGCGCCAGATAGATCAGCACGCCAGTCTTCTCGCGCGTGCGGGTGAGTCCCCGCCTCAGGAACTCGCGCGAGGCGGCCTCATGGCCTTGAGTGCGCTTGATTGAGCGCGGAACCAGAGCGTAACGCAGCTTGGGCCAGGACAGCACGAGGCTCAAAACCAGCGCCACCGCGAGCTGGATCAGGAAGATCCGCGACGTGCTGATCGATGTCAGCCAGATCAGCGGCCAGGGCGTGATCAGCGCCGCGAGGAACGCCCAGAGAACCGGGATCGCGCGGTAATAGGCGGCCTGTTCGGCGATCACGAGCACGACTTCGCCGGAGGTATCGTCCTCCACGTCGCTGATCGCATGGGCAAGGCGCGCCTGATCGTCGGGTGAAATCATCTACCAGCTCCCCGAAGCGCCGCCACCGCCCGACGAGCCGCCTCCTCCCGAGAAGCCGCCTCCGCCGGACCAACCTCCACCGCCTCCGGACCATCCGCTTCCTCCAGACCAGCCACCGGTCGTGACGATCCAGGGACCGCGGCGCCCGCGCCTGACGCTGCGCGCACGGCCAGCCCCCATCAGGCGGGAGATCAGGAAGAACAGGATCATGAGGATGATGAAGGCGATGACGGGGTCGATGCTCGTCGTGTTGTCCTCGCGCACTTCCGCCCGGCGATGCCATTCCTCCGCATCGCCGGTGAGGATCGACAGCATGGCATCGACGCCCGCATCGATGCCGCCGGCGAAATTGCCTTTCTGGAATTGCGGTGCGATGGCCGTGGTGATGATCACCTTGGAGAGTGCATCCGTCAGCGCGCCCTCCAGCCCGTAGCCCACCTCGATGCGTACTTTCCGCTCCTGCGGCGCGACGAGAAGCAGCGCACCGTTATCCTTGTCCTTCTGGCCGATCTGCCAGTGCCGGAAGAGGCGGTTGGCATAGTCCTCGATTGTGTAGCCTTCGAGGGAGCGCACGGTCGCGACCACCACCTGGTCGCTGGTCTTGTCCTCATGGGCCTTCAGTTTGGCTTCGAGCGCCGCCCGCTCTTCGGGTTTCAGAAGGTTCGCCGCATCGACCACGCGGCCGGTGAGCTGGGGAAAGGTCTGGGCGAGGGCTGGGAGGGGGAAGAGGAGGGCGAGGAGGGTTATGACAACAGCAATGAGGAACGCCGTCCTGCTCTCTCCCCCCTTGTGGGGGAGAGTTGGAGAGGGGGGCGTGAGCGCCGGACTTGAACCAGCATAGCGCCGACACCCCCCTCCCTGGCCCTCCCCCACAAGGGAGGAGGGGAAAGATGGCGCGCCCATCATCCGCTTAGAACTTCACCTCGGGTGGACGCTCGGAGCCGGCGGTCGCCGTGAACGTCTCCATCGGCTTCGCATCGGGATAGACGATGGCGGCGATCCAGCGGCCGGGGATCGTGCGCAGTTCCGTATTGTAGGCCTGCACGGCGGAGATGTAGTCGCGCCGCGCCACCGCGATGCGGTTCTCCGTGCCTTCGAGCTGGGATTGCAGGGCGAGGAAGTTGGCGTTCGATTTCAGCTCCGGATAGCGCTCGACGGTGGCGAGCAGGCGGCCGAGCGCGCCGGAGAGCTGGTTCTGCGCCTCCTGGAACTGCCGGAATTTCTCCGGGTCCGTCACGGTGGAGGCATCGACCTGAATCTGCGTGGCCTTTGCCCGGGCTTCCGTCACCTGGGTCAGAACCTCGCGCTCCTGCTGGGCGAAGCCCTTCACGGTTTCGACGAGGTTGGGGATGAGGTCGGATCGGCGCTGATACTGGTTCTGCACCTCGCTCCAGGCGGCCTTGGCCTGTTCCTGCAGGGTCGGGACATTGTTGATGCCACAGGCGGACAGGCCGAATGCCAGGATCATGCCGGTCAGCGCAACGTGCATCCTTGAAAGCAAAGCCGTCATGTCTGTCCTTCCCCCGATTCGGATTTTCGAACCTTTGCTGGGATCAACACATGGAGCAGGGCCCCCGTTTCAACAAGCCGCTTTTCGATGGCCGTGCACATCGCATTGCGGCATGATCCCGGCGCCGCGCATCGACGCCAAAAGTCCGATGCTCAACTCCTTCGTGGTGCATCGTTCGGGGCTTCACGCTGCGCTGGGATCGGGCCGCCGTGGCTCCCGCCCGGCGATGAGCCAATAGACGAAGCCGGCCACAGCGCCGGTGAGTCCGAGCACGAGGCTCACATGCAGCTCCGCCGGCGTACCGACCCGCGCCGACCCGCGCAGGATCCACGGCACCGCCGCCGTCAGGATGCCGGTGGCGAGCGCATGCCAGAGCAGGCTCCGCATCCCGAGCACCTCGCTGATGATGGCGATCAGCAGCGGCGGGAAGATGAGCAGCGTGAACATGATCCGGCCGACGGCCAGAAAAGCATCCTCCACGATGGGCCCAGGATCTTCCGCGGCGAACACCGCGTCCACCAGGGACCAGAAGCCGACGAAGAGCGTATCCCCTGTCAGCATCGCCATGACCGGATCGACGATGGTGGCGATGAGAAAAAAGGTGCCGCTCACGCCGATGGCGATGAGGAGCGCGAAGGGGATCAGGAGAAGCCAGCGGATCATGCCGGCGCATAGTGACAAAGTTCGCTTGGCGCCGCTAGAGGCCTCGGCGGAAGGGTCCGGTTTTCCCCGCCGGGTAATGCACTAATTAAGGAGCCGGGCGGCGGGTATCCATGCAGGAGGAGGACGCCATGGCCACGTCGAAACTGGACGAGCGGCGGCTCATGAGCGACGAGGAGTTCACCCTCGTCGAACAGACCCGCTATCCGGTGCTGGGGAAACTGGACGATGCGGCGCTCAAGGACCTGACCCAGCGTCTGCGGGAGCGGCGCGACCGGGCGCGGGACATCGCCCGTCGCCAGCGCCGCGAAGTCCGCGGCAAGGGCCGGCAGGGGACGACCTTCGAGAAGCAGGATGTCGGCAACCGTCAGAAGGCGGGCGTGCTGGCCGAAGCGCTGACCCGGATCAACAGCGAGCGCACACGCCGCAAGGCGGATGAGTTCCGCGCGAACGCCCGCCGCGCTTTGGCTCTCCGACAGGGCGCTGAGGCGCCGGCGCGTCCCGATTCGGGAAAGACGCCCCGGAAGGGCATGCGCGAGAATGTGAGCGACCGTCGCGAGCGGATCGTCAATCCCATGGACGTCGGCCGCGTCTCGCAGGCGGGCAAGCGTGCGCAAGCCGTGCGGGACAACGCTTAGAGAATCGTGCGGACTTCCGTTTTGCGTCCGTCATCACCGGCCTTGTGCCGGTGATCCCGATCCGAGGAGAGCGGTGCTTCACACAGTCGAGATGGCCGGGACAAGCCCGGCCATGACATGGGAGAACTTACGAAGCTTTCTTGGAGCCCGCTGGGGAGCCGACGGGAGCTTACTCCCCGTCCCCCAGCGCATAGACGCCCTCGGCGCCGATGCCCTGTTCGGCCATCATGCGGGCGCGGGCGCGCAGCTTCTCGGTCTCGCTCTTGAGCTGGCCGCAGGCGGCGAGGATGTCGCGACCGCGGGGCGTGCGCACCGGCGAGGCATAGCCGGCGCGATAGACGATCTCGGAGAAGCGTTCGATCCGCTCCCAGTCCGAACACTCGTATTTCGAGCCCGGCCAGGGATTGAACGGGATGAGGTTGATCTTCGCCGGAATGCCTTTCAGCAGGCGCACGAGCTCGCGCGCATCGGCATCCGAATCGTTCACGCCCTTGAGCATCACGTATTCGAAGGTGATGCGGCGCGCGTTCGACAGGCCGGGATAGGCGCGGCAGGCATCGAGCAGCTGCTTGATGTCGTATTTGCGATTGATCGGCACCAGCTCGTCGCGCAGCTCGTCACGCACGGCATGGAGCGAGATCGCCAGCATGGTGTTGGCTTCCGCACCCAGACGCTCCATCTGCGGCACGACGCCGGAGGTGGAGACGGTGATGCGGCGGCGCGACAGCGTCAGGCCCTCGCCGTCCGACATCACGTCGATGGCGGCGACCACGTCACCGATGTTGTAGAGCGGCTCGCCCATGCCCATAAACACGATGTTCGACACGAAGCGCCCGCCATCAGTCGGCACGAAGGCGCCCTCGGGCGGCGTCGCGTGGGGCCAGTCGCCGATGGAATCGCGGGCGACAATGAGCTGCGCCACGATCTCGGCCGAGGTCAGGTTGCGCACGAGGCGCTGGGTGCCCGTGTGGCAGAAGGAGCAGGTCAGCGTGCAGCCGACCTGGCTCGACACGCAGAGCGTGCCGCGGTCGACTTCCGGAATGTAAACGCACTCGATCTCCGCGCCCTTGTCGAGCGGGCCGGTGGAGGGCATGCGGATGAGCCACTTGCGGGTGCCGTCCTTCGACACCTGCTCGGACACGACCTGCGGGCGGGCAAGCGTATAGGCTTGGCTGAGCTTGGCGCGCAGCTCCTTGCCCACATTGGTCATCTCGGAGAAGTCTTTCGCCCCGCGGAAATAGATCCAGTGCCAGAGCTGAGCGACGCGCATCTTGAGCTCGCGCTCGGGTACGCCGATGGCAGCAAGCGAGTCCTTCAACTGGTCGCGGGTGAGGCCGATCAGCGACGCGCCACCGGGAGCGGCTCCGGCTACGACGTTCAGCTCCGCCTTCTTTTCGATGAACCCGGCCGCGCGTGCAGCATCGCTCACGGCCACGGGGGCCGCATTGGGGTTATGCTTGGCGATGTCGAGCACCGTCGCCATGGGAAATCTCAAGCCTCGTTGTTGGGAGTTGGCGTGCCATATAACACGATTGCGCCGAAACCGTGAGCCTTCAAAAACAAAATTCCGGGCGCGAGCGCATCGTGCGGAAAAGTGGCTCCGGTTTTCCGCGAAGAGCGATGCGCTCTTCAAAAAGGTGAGCATCGGATCGATCCCAAAAGTGGCATCCACTTTTGGGCCCGATGCTCTAAGGTCTGTGGGGATTCACAAGAGCTTGGGCTTATGATTCAAGCTCTTGATGGATCGCTATGTATTGACGGATGCCCAGTGGGCGAAGATGGAGCCGCATTGTCTGGGTAAGCCAACCGACCCCGGACGCAGCGGC
>NZ_JBVVAK010000162.1:0-16313 GCF_055792825.1 Microvirga sp. GN3 | reverse complement strand
CGAGCCTGCCCAAGACCCGCTCCGGCAAGATCATGCGCCGCATCCTGCGCAAGATCGCCGAGGACGAGTTCGGCTCGCTCGGCGACACCTCGACGCTGGCCGACCCCGCCGTCGTCGACGATCTGATCACCAACCGGCAGAACAAGCGCACGCAGGCAGCGTGATCGCTGACTCATACGAGTCGATCTAAGCGTGCCTAGCAAACTGGGGTGAGCGCGTCGGTTTAGCATGGCCGGCACCGTCAACTCATTGGAGAAGATCGTGCTCATCCGGGGTTCAGGTCAGGATCAGACGGCACGCGCGATGCCGGTCACCTCAGCCCAGACCTGAAAGGCCCACGCACAGGCATAGCGATGGTCTACGGCGCTAACATACGCCGGACGGCGGAAGAGCTTCTCCACCTGATCGTGAACCGAGAGAAAACGCTGAGCCTGCCCGGCTGACTTGAAGCGCTTCATCTGTCGCTCGCGTCGTCGGATCGGCTGATGGCCGTTCTCGGCACGATTGTTCAAACCCTTGTGCCGGTGGTGTTCCACCCCAGGCATATTTGCCTTCTTCGCGATGGCGTGGCGAGTTTGTCCGTCACCATCACGCATGGGGCTATGCGGGCTTGTCACGTTAACGGTCATTAGACGCATTGAGCCTTGGAGGACAGCATACTTGTTCAAGTAGCAGCGCCTGCCGCGACTTTCCATGCCACCATAGCTTGGAGGCGATGAAGGTGAGTGGCGAGGACCGACTGATGCGAGCGAGGTGGAACGAACAGGTTTCGGGCGACTGAAAGGACGGAGTTGAACCGCTGCAGCCCTCCTGCGGACCGAAAGCCTTGCATCATCCGCTCTCGTTTCCTCAGCGGCACATGCGAATTCTCGGTCCTGTTGTTCAGACCCTTATGCCGCCAGTGCTCCACTCTCGGCATGACTTGTCGTCTGGCGGCTGCGTATGAGGGAAGTTTAACAGTGGTGATGCGCTTGGGTGCTATGCCTTGCTTCCTCATCAATCGGGTCAGCAGACGTTTGGCCGCCTTCGTGTTGCGGCGGCTCTGGACAAATTCATCGAGCACGTACCCGTCCTGGTCGACGGCCCGCCACAGCCAGTGCTTCGGGCCTGCGATGGTGATCACCACCTCATCGAGGCGCCAGCGATCTTCCGGTCAAGGAGTGCGTCGGAGGATGCGGATGGCATACACTCGGCCGAACTTCTCGGCCCAGCGTTGCACCGTGTCGTGGCTGATTAGGATCCCTCAGGTGGCCAGCATTTTATCCACCATGTGGAGACTCACAGGAAAGCGGAAACAGAGCCAGACCGCGAGGCTGATCACCGCGGCAGGGAAACGACGGCGAGCGTAGAGCGATGAGCGAGGCTTCTTCATACCGCCCCATAGGCCAGCGGATCACCGTTAAGGTCGGTCTCGAGATGAATGTTCGTCGTGACATCTGCTCGTTCTGGTCTGGCCGTCAATGGAACTTGAGCCTGGGTCTAACAACTCGGTTCACGTGCCCGACCAGAATCAGAGCAATTCCTTTCAACCATCCGTGGACCCCGATCAGATGCATTCGGTAGAGTGACACGTAGACGATACGGGCGATCCGCCCCTCAACCGCCATGCGACCGCCGACCAGGTTGCCCATCAGACTGCCAACCGTCGAGTAACGGCTGAGGGACACGAGCGACCCACGATCGCGGTAGACGAATGTCTCCAGCGGCCTGTCGGCGATCAGGGCGAGAACGTTGCGATAGGCTGTCCTGACCATCTGGTGGGCTGCCTGCGCGCGCGGCGGCACCGGCCGGTCAGAGTCGTCCGGCTTGCAGTAACAGCAATCACCAATGGCGAAGATGCGATCGTCCCGCGTAGTTTGGAGCGTTGGACGGACGACGAGCTGGTTGCTACGGGTCGTCTCCAGACCTGCAATGTCCTCCAGGACATCCGGTGCCCGCACACCAGCCGCCCAGATCCTCAGGTCCGCTTCGATCACCTCGCCGGTGCGGGTGCCCAGGCCGGTCGAGGTGGCTTCCATGATCGCGGTGTTGACGAGCACCCTTACGCCAAGCGCCTCCAGTTCCTTGTGGGCGGCTTCAGCGAGGTTAATGGGCAGAGCGGGTAGAATTCGGGGACCGGCCTCGACCAGGGTTACGCGCAGGCGGCTCTCATCAAAGACCTCCAGCCCGTAGTGTTTCAGCGCGGAGGCAGCATTGAAGAGCTCGGCGGCGAGCTCGACACCGGTGGCACCACCACCAACAATGGTGACATTGACAGAGGCATCTGCCCCAGAATCCGTGGTCATCGTGCGCGATACGCGCAGGCAGTGATTCAGCAATTTTTGCCGGAAGCGGTCCGCCTGCTCGCGATCCTCCAGGAAGAGGCAGTGCTCGCGCACACCGGGGGTATCAAAGTCGTTGGATACGGCACCGACACACAGGATCAGGTAATCGTAGCGGATCCTGTGGCGCCCGATAATCTCGGTGCCATCCTCATCCAGGATCGGAGCCACCACGACCTGTCGCGCCTCCCGGTCGATCGCCTCAAGGCTGCCCAGGAAGAAGCGATATCCCCATCGATGTCCGTGACTGCGATAGCCAATCTCGTCCAGGTTAGCGTCGAGCGATCCGGCTGCGACCTCGTGCAGGAGCGGTTTCCAGATGTGGGTTTGGTTTCGCTCAATGAGGATCACATCGTAAGCATCCCGGCCCAGCTTGGCGCCAAGCCGCCGTACGAGCTCGAGCCCTCCGGCTCCGCCTCCTACGATAACGATCTGAGTTTTCATGGCCTTTCCGAACCGGCCTCCGATTAGGTGGGCTGCAGCTGTCTGGATGGAGATGTCACGTTAACGGGGAATTCTGCCCGATACTCGTCAAGGAAAATCTCGCGCCGAGGGAAATCAAACGCTTGGGCTATGCAAAACCAGACCTCGTTGAGCGGCTCTGCGCCTATACTCAGTTAATGTGACATCCCCGTTCATGCAGCACGGCGTAAAATGCCTGTGTGAAAATGGAGGAGCAGTCACGAACCATGAGCGCCTGAAGGCCTGTAGACAAGCATCCGGAGGAGGCTAGCGGTAGTCTCGCTTAGGTGAGCTCTACCGGCGGGCGCGATACAAGGCGATTTGATCTTGGATCCGATAGCTTTGAATAACAGCCGGCATGAACCACGGATTACCGTTGTAAAAGGGAATGGCGGCCGGCGGCCGGAAGTCGAACGCAGTGCGTGCTTCCTTGCTGTACCCTAAGAGCTTGTACGCCGCGTGCATGCCTACCCAAGGTGCCCAGACAACCCCCGAGCCGCAGAAACCTGTCGCATAGACGACGCCATCCTTCTCGAAGATACGAGGCAGCATGTCGCGGTGCATCGCGACGTTGCCAAACCAGGTGTGCGACAGGCGGACGTTTTCCAATTCGGGGAAAAGATTCACGAGTCCCTTGCGTAGAACAAGCTTCGGCCCATCCGGATCGCCGACGCGAGAACTGTCGCGGCCCCCTAACAGAATGCGTTTGCCGTCGGGCGTCGGTCGGTAGTAGAATCCCAGCTGCCTGCCCTCGACCATCATCATCCGCTTCGGCATCAGCCGCACCATCACTTCTGGCGCGAGCTCCTCGGTGACAATGATCCGGCTGCGAACCGGGACTAGCCGGCGGCGCAAGAAGGGAACCGCGCCATCGGTATAGCCGTCTGTGCAGACCAGAACCTGGCGGGCCTGCACCGTGCCCGCCTCAGTCAAGACACGGAACTCGGAGCCATCCCGCTCTACCGAAGTCACGCGCGTACCTGCATGGACGGTCAGTCCCGAAGCCAGCGCCACCCGCAGGAGTTCAGCGTGGAACTTGGCCGGGTGCAGCCCGCCGATGTCCATCCGCGCCATGCCGCCGCGATAGAAATCAGTGCCGATGTAATTGCGCTGTTCGGCGTACGGAACCGCATAGGCCTCGATCCTCAGTCTCTTCGCCAGCACTTCGGCGCTCCGGGCCGTCTTCTCGTAGTCGTCATATCCGATCACGCCCTTGAATTGGCCAACCAGCTGAAAGTCACACTCGAGCCCTTCGGTCCTGATGAAGTCATAAAGGAATTCGCGGGCGATCTTGCCCTCCGCCTCGATTGCAATTGCCTTCTCTTCGCCGAAGCGCCGGGTGATCGTGGCGTAATCCGGCCGAATGCTTCCACTGGTAATTCCGCCGTTACGCGTCGAGGCCCCCTCGCCCGGGTTCATCGCATCGAAGGCTGCCACCGAACGTCCCTCGCGCGCCAGAACGAGCCCCGCCGATAACCCGGCGTATCCAGCGCCTATGATCGCCACGTCGAGCTTCTTGGCCAGCGGCTGTCGCGGCAGCGGTTTGACGGGTGCCTCTTCCCACCAGTAGGGCGTGTTCTTGTCTGCGATTCCGGATTCTTTCATGGGACTAACTTCTCGTTGCGTTTGGCCAAGGCCTTCTGAGATTGCCGACGAAGACGGGAGGCGGCGTTCGACCGTGACGCGCTTTGATCCAAATGACACAACAGCTACGGTTCGCCCTGTTTGAAGCCATCCACGAGCGGGTGTGGCCTTCCCCTAAACTGCCGTAACCTCGCCCCGACGCCATTCCCGTCAGGTGTGATCACCGCGAACATCGAACGCATCGCGCAGCCCGTCGCCGATGAAGTTGAAGCTGGTTACGGCGATGGTAATGGCGGCACCGGGAATGATCGCCAGCCACGGTGCGCTACCCAGATATTGCTGCGCGCCGTTCAGCATGTTGCCCCAACTGGGCAGCGGTGGCTGAATGCCATACCCGAGGAAGCTGATATAGGCCTCCATGAGGATGGCGCGGGCGACGGTCAGGGTGGCCGCGACGATGATTGGACCGATGGCATTGGGAAGGATCTCGCGGAACATGATATGCGTTCCGCTCAGCCCCAGCATGCGACCGGCCTGAACGAATTCGCGCTCTCGAAGCGAGCGGACCTCCGCCTCGACAATTCGGGCGACCTCCATCCAGCTGGTGGCAGCGATGACGACGGTTATCATGATCGGGCTTGGCTTCAACGCAGCGGCAAGGGCCAGCACGAGGAAGATCGACGGGAAGGACAGGAAGCCATCTACGGTGCGCATCAGCGCCGTGCCGATCCAGCCGCCCCGATATCCCGCGAGCACGCCCACGAGGGTTCCGATCAGCGTCGACAACAGCATCGCAGAGAAGCCAACCAGCAGGGAAATCCGTCCCGCCATGAAGAGCCGCGCCGCCAAGTCCCGTCCAAGGGGATCGGTGCCCAGATAATGGTTGCCGGTCAGCGGGGGAGAAAAGCGGGCGCGCAGATCGATATAGAGCGAATCATATGGCAGCAGGTAGGGACCCAATACGCACGCCAGCGTCAGGGAGGCGATCATCACCATCCCGAGCAGGGCCAGATGGTGACTCATAAAACGGTGTGCAGTTCGGCTGTTCCACCAGCGGTCCTGACCTGAATTTACGGCGATGGCGGTCATAATGGCTGACTCCTGTTGAACGTCTTGTATCGCGTTTAACTCAAGCGAATGCGCGGATCGATGATGGCAACGACGATGTCGGTGATCAGATTGCACAGCACCACAAGTATTGCGGAGAACATGAGCAGCCCCATCACAACTGGGTAGTCACTGTAGCCAAGACTGTCGAGGAACAGCCGGCCCATTCCCGGCCAAGTAAACACGGTCTCGGTGACCAGAGCGCCCGTCAGAACGCTGGGAAGCTGCATTCCCGCCAGCGTGATCATCGGCAGGAGGGCATTGCCGACGACATGCTTCATCAAGATCCGGCGCTCGCTCAGTCCCTTGGCGCGGGCTGTCTTGACGAATTCCTGGCTGATAACGTCAAGCGTCGCCGTTCGCATGTAGCGGCTCCAGATGGCGACATGGACCAGCGCCAGCACTATGCTGGGCAGGATAAGGTGATGGATATGGTTCAGAACTGAGCCGTCGCCGATCGTGTACATGTTCCCCGCCGGCAGCCAACCCAACCGGAGCGAGAAGACGTAGATGCCGACAAGCCCGAACCAGAAGGTCGGGATCGACAGCGCCACCATCGCGCCGACTGTTGCCAGATAGTCGAAAGCCGAATACCGGTGTGTTGCACCGCGAATACCGATCCATGTGCCGATGGCGATCGCGATCACGGTGGATGAACCCATCAACAACAGCGTTGCAAAAAGGTGCCGGCCAATCACGTCCAAGACCGCCGCACCGTCGCGGAAGGAGTGACCCCAGTCACCTTGTACAAGGCGCCAAGCCCAGTCCAGATATTGCATCCACAGCGGACGGTTGAGCCCCAGTTGTTCTTTGAGACGGTTGAGATCATCCTGGGTCATGCTGGGATCGAGCCCAAATTGCGCCAAGGGGCCACCCGGGATCAGGTTCAGGACGACGAAGCCGATGACCGAAACGATCAGGAGCAGGACGAGGCTCTGGGAGAGCCTGTTAAGTAGGAAGCCGCGCATTCAGCTCTCCTCATGACAGCGTCACTGGATAGACCGCCGCCGCAACTCGCGACGGCGGCAGCGTACATCAGCCTTTCCAATGCCATCCTGCAGCATGCCAGGATGCTACGCGGGTGTTGGTGTTAGGCTCGAAGCCCTCGAGACCTTTCTTGCGCCCAACCACGTTGGTCGAGGCAAACAGCGGCAGGAACGGCAGATCCTGACGCACGAGTTCCTGCACACGGTAGTAGATCTCGCGCCGTGCCTCAGGATCGAAGGTGCGGGTACCTTTTTCGAGCAACGCATCGACCTCCGGGTTGGAGTATTGGCCGGTGTTGGAGCCCTTTCCGCCCTTCGCGGCAATTGCGCTGGTGTGGAGGCGGTTGGTGGCGTCCGGATCCGCCGCAATGAGATGGGTGACACCTGCGATCGCTGAGTCGAACTGCGACTTCAGCCAAAATTCGCCAAACATGACTGCAGCAGGCAAATTCGATATGGTCATCTTGACGCCAATGTCTGCAAACGTTTGCTGCAGGAACTGTTGCACTTGTTCCCGGAGATTGTTGCCCGAAGTCGTGGAGTTGGCGAACGACAGTTTCACTCCGTTCTTCGCGCGGATCCCATCCGGTCCTGGCACCCAGCCGGCTTCGTCGAGGATTTTGCGCGCGCGGTCGAGGTTGTACTCCTGCACCGGGAGGTTCGGATTGTAATAGTAAGACTCCCGCGGCATGAACGTCTCTGTGAGCGTGCCTACGCCGAAGTAGATCGCGTCGATAATTGCCTTTCTGTCTATTGCGGCATAGAGCGCCTGGCGCACCGCCGGATCCTTGAATTGAGGCTTCTCAAGATTGAGATAGATCGACTCGAGCGATGCCCCTGGGACTAGGGTCACCACACGGCCCGGCAATTTTCTGGCTTCCTCGTAATGGTCGGCAGTAATGTATGCTTGATCTACAAGGTCAATGTCGCCACTCTTGAACTGGGTATAGAGCACCGTCATGTCAGGTATGTATTTGAAGACGATCCGCTCGACATAGGGGCCCTCCGCGAAATATTGAGGGTTCGCGACGAGTTCGAGATGATCGCCGGCAACCCGCCGCGCCCACTTGAATGCACCGGTGCCGACAGGCGCCTGATTGAAGGCGGCGGCGTTGGGATCAGCCTCTTTCTCGAGAATGTGCTTGGGCACCATGAAGGTTTCCGCGAGAAACGACAGGTAGGGGGCGAAGACCTTCTCCATGCGCCAGGTCAGCTCAGTCGGTGAGACCACCGTAATATCCCGCACCAGGGAATGCCCACCCGTGCGCCACGCGCGGAAGTTCGGGTTGGTGATGAGTTCAAGAGTGAACTTCACATCCTCGGCCGTGAAGGGCTTGCCGTCGTGCCAGCGGACGTCATCACGCAGACGAATGCGCCACTGCAGGCCGTCGTCCGAAATCCCGCCGTTCTTCTGTGTTGGCACTTCGGCCGCGAGATTGGGCTGGAGAACACCCTTGGGGTCGATGCGGAAAAGGGCGTCAAACAGAGAGAAGTGTACCGCGTCGTCGACCTCGATATGGGGCATCAACGGATTGAATACGGTCGGTTCTTGCGAAAGCCCGACGACGACGCGGCCCTTTGGGTTTTTTGCAACGGATTGGGCAAAGGCAGGTTTGCCGAGCAGGTTAGGTGCGACAAAGCTCGCAACGCCGCCTGCCGCCATTAAGCGTAGAGCACCGCGTCGCGAATAGGTTGACGTGGTCGTAAGATCCTTAGTCATGATTTCTCCTCCCTAGTGACGATATTCGCCGTGGCTCTCAAACGTTCGCAGCAATCGGCCCTGTGCTCCTCGGCCGCTCTCCAGGAATTGCTGCCACCAGCTCACGTGTGTAGGCTGATTGTGGATGCAGGAAGATCTGCGATGGCGGGCCGTGTTCGACGATGCGCCCTTTCTGCATCACTGCGATTTCGTCGCAGATCTGGCTGGCGACGCGCAGATCATGGGTGATGAAAATCATCGATACGCCGGTCTCTCGTTGGATCTGGTCCAGCAGCTTGAGAATCTGAGCCTGGATGGACACGTCCAGCGCAGAGACGGCCTCGTCAGCAACCAGCAGCTTGGGCTTGAACATCAAAGCCCGGGCGATGCCGATGCGCTGGCGTTGCCCACCGGAAAACTCGTGCGGATAGCGGCCGAAGGCACCGGCATCGAGACCGACATGGGACAGCAACGCTCGGGCCTGCTCACGCGCCTGAGCATACGGCATGCCGTGCGCAACGGGACCAACGGTCAGGATCTGGCCGATGGTCGAGCGCGGGTTCAGCGACGCGAAAGGGTCCTGGAAGATCATCTGGATCTGCGGCCGCAGCGGACGAAATTCGGACTCCGAGAGGTTGGCGATGTCGCGGCCTTCAAAGAGAATTCGACCGCCGTCACTGTCCTGAAGCTTGATCAGAAGCCGTCCCAGCGATGATTTGCCCGAGCCGCTTTCTCCCACAATGCCCAGGGTACGACCCGCAGCCAAGTCAAATGAAACATCGTTCACCGCGGGCACGACGCGGTGGCTGCCAAACAAGACGCTGCCGCTCCGATATGTCTTGCTCAGTCCGTCAACCTTCAGGATCGGCGTCCTACTGACGGCTTCCTGGGAGGAACGATCCTCACCGGTCAGGCGCGGGACGGCCGCAATCAGGCGTTTTGTATAGGGATGGGTGGGGGATTTCAGAACCCGCTCGGTGCTGCCTTGCTCGACAATGCGGCCTTTCTCCATCACCACCACGCTGTCCGCAATCTCAGCCACGACACCGAAGTCATGGGTGATGAACATCACGCTCATTCCCTTGCGACGCTGAATGTCCTGGATCAGTTGGAGGATCTGCGCCTGCGTGGTTACGTCGAGGGCCGTGGTTGGTTCGTCCGCGATCAGGACTGTGGGTTCGAGCGCCAGGGCCATGGCGATCATCACGCGCTGGCGCTGCCCACCCGAAAGCCGAAACGGATATTGGTAGTACATGAGCTCTGGATCGGGCAGACCGACTTCGGTCAGCAGCTCGATGGCGCGGTTGCGCCGCGACGCCTTCGTGCCCACCTTATGTGCCGCCAAGACCTCGGTAATCTGCTCGCCGACCGTCATCAGCGGGTTGAGCGCCGAGAGCGGGTCCTGGAAGATCATGGACACGACGCGGCCGCGCAGATCTCGCAGTTTTTTCGCCGGTGCGCCGATTATGGCCGTGCCGTCGAGATGAATAGTACCGGAGGAGACGCGGATCAGCTTCGGCAAAAGCCCCATGATCGTGTTTGCCGTTACCGACTTGCCTGAACCGGACTCGCCGATGATGCACAGGATCTGACCCCACTTGAGATCAAACGAGATGTTCTCGACGGCATGAGCCCGCTCCATGCCTTGCGGCAGGTCCACTGTCAGGCCACGCACCGAAAGCGCGGCGTCGTCTCCAGCAACAGCCTCTGCTCTAGCGGCCATCGATATTCCTCCTTTGTCAACGCAGCTGTTACTTTGCGATGCTTGTCGCTGCTCTTTGCGCGCTGCCTCCGACGATGGTTCTGCGAGCAGTGCGGAGCTTGCATTCCCTGTACTTCAGCGCCATTCGCTACCAATCGGAGCTTAGACTGCGATTAATATAGGATTGGTCTTGCCATTGGTGTCAATATAGATCAATTTGGTTGCGTAAAATAATTTTGCGAGGGCCCATGAGCGTCGTATTGAAGGATTTCATTGAGGCGGAAGGTCTGGAACCGGGGGATCGATTGCCGCCTGAGCGCGACTTGGCGCTGAAACTCGGGCTGCCCCGTACCGCCCTTCGAAGGATGCTCGCTTCATTGGAGAAGGAAGGCCGGCTTACCAGGCATGTGGGCAGGGGGACCTTTATCGCCGGCAGCGGCGTAAGCTCGACCGCCCTTCGTCGCCCGCCAGGCAGCGCGGGAGACGCGTTGCGCACCTATCCGGCGGAAGTTTTCGAGGCTCGGCTTATCATAGAACCCAAGATCGCCGCCTTGGCGGCATTACGGGCGACCAGGCAGGAAATCGACGAAATGCAGAAATCGATCGATCGGGGCAGCGCGTCAGAAACTCTGGTCGAATTCGAGAAATGGGACGCTGTCTTTCACCGCATCATCGTCGAAGCCGCCCGCAATGGTCTTCTCGCCTCGCTCTATGAAGGTATTCACGCAGTACGGGCGGGGAACCTCTGGGGGAAAATGAAGGAGCAGTCACTAACCTCTGAGCGCATGGAGGCCTATATCGCCAGCCATCAGGCCATTCTTGACGCCATCAAAGATCGGGACAGCAGAGAGGCCGAGCGAAACATGTACGATCACATTGTCGAAGCGAGAACGAATATACTTGGCCCGATTATCTGAGCACCTGATAGCGGTCTGGCGAGGAAAAATCTCCTGCCGAAGGAAATCAAACATTTAATGATCTTCACGGAAGACCTGCAACAGAGAGACCTGCATGCCGAAAGAAGCTGACGATCATTTCGGGTTGACGTTGCAAGCGACAGAATTCACGGCGGGCCAGGCGGTGCAGATCGGCGACTGATCCAGGTAGCGCGTTCGCCATGGCGCACTTGACGAGGGCATTGCATTGTTCCTCCGGATTGAGCTCTGGTGCATAGGCCGGCAGATGGGCCACCGCATAGTCCTGCGGGTGGGCCGCGATGAAGGCGGTGGTTGCTCGCGAGCGGTGGGCGTTGAGCCGATCCCAGACCACCAGCAGCGGTGTGCCGACCTTTCGCCGGAAGAAGCGCAGGGCCAGGATGACACAGCGGCTTGAGACGCTGGTGCGGAAGTGGCGGGCATACAGCCGCCCGTCAGGCGTGATCGCCACGATGCTCGACACCTCGCGCCGCTTGCTCACCCGCCGCAGCACCGGGGTCAGCCCGCGCCGCGCCCAGGTCGTGGCCGGCCGGATCCGGAAGCTGTGGCCGGTCTCATCCACGAGCAGGAGGGTCCGATGCTCCCGGCGCGCCTAATGGCATGGACCGGCCGTGCTCCCGGGCGGAGCATGGGAATACGGGATTATCCCGCGCCACCTCACGAACCGAGGAGGTGAGATATTCATTTCTCAACCTCTCTCCAAAAGGCAGTGCACGACAATCGGATAACAACTTTAAATTGTTTGTCCTCAAGCAAAGTTACTACTGATTGTAACCGCGCAGTTTTGTTGTTTCACATAGATTCTTTCAAGCGGGGCGACTGCGCAATTAATCTTTTCTGTATCAGGCATTAATGGACGCCTTATAGCTCGGTCGATGAACCGGGTGCTGGGAGATCTAGCGAGTCAGCTTCCAATGGCATGCAGACACTAAAAGTGTTTTGTTTTTGAGTGACGGATGCCCGACATCGCCCGCTCATCAGAAAGGTTTGAATTGATGCTTTCGTCGGACCACCTCGTCATGCTGAAGCGCTGGGGGTTTCTTTGCGGCCTCTCTTGAAAATAGGCAAAAGCACTGAGGTCGCTTGGCTGGCAATGAACAGTCCCCAGGGGCCGGCGACGGTCTCCACTCTCGAAGAGGCCCGTATGTTCGGTGAGGCCGGCGTCAGGAACATCGCTGTATGCGGTTGGCGTCGTCTCCACAAAGCTGGAAGTTGCCCACCGACTGCTAAGCTGTATCCGCACCTGCGCAGGCTTCGGCTTGCGACCGCCGTCATGGACCTCTATTTCCGCCGTTCCCTCATCGGGTCAATGCAGAGCCGTCAAACCACGGATGTCGTGCTGCACTCGGCGGCGTAAGTCGAAGAATCTGGTATTTCGTAGAACACTACGTTCATGAGCCATCGCAAATTATTTCTGCAACCAAATTGATCTATATTGACACCAATGGCACGACCAATCTTATATTGATCGCATGTGCAACATGATTGGTAGCGAAGGTGCTGAACGTGAAACCAACTCCCGCGCAAAAAACAACTCCGCTTGTCACGTCCTCCTCGGCTGCCGTAGTCCGCGACGCTCCTACGCAACTGTTCATCGGCGGCGAATGGGTCTCTGCAAAAGAAGACCGCACCTTTGAAGTGGTCGATCCCTCGACTGCGGGTGTAATCGCCACCGTCTCCGATGGCGATATCGCCGATGGAATAGCCGCGCTCGACGCGGCGGAAAAGGCCTTTGCGGTTTGGAAGACTACCTCGCCGCGGCGTCGCTCGGACGTTTTGATGAAGTGTTTCCACCTTGTGCTCGAACAGGCAGAATGGCTGGCGCAACTGATCACCGTCGAGAACGGCAAGGCACTTGCGGACGCCAGGTCGGAGGTCGCCTATGCGGCCGAGTTTTTCCGCTGGTATGCGGAAGAAGCTGTACGGGCACCAGGCGAATTCGGGCCTGCACCTTCCGGCGCCAATCAGATCATCGTGAACCACGAGCCGATTGGTATCGCCGTATTGGTGACGCCCTGGAACTTCCCGGCAGCAATGGCGACCCGAAAGATCGCTCCCGCATTGGCCGCGGGCTGTCCGTGCATCCTGAAGCCCGCAGCGGAGACCCCGCTGACGGCGCTGGCGATCGGCGAAATTATGCGGCAGGCAGGCGTTCCGGCCGGAGTGGTCAACATCGTGACAACGAAGAAGGCCGGCCCCGTGGTCAGCGCCATGCTGCATGACAAGCGGGTACGGAAGCTGTCGTTTACCGGCTCGACAGGCGTGGGCCGGACACTGCTTCGCGAGGCTGCGGACCAGGTTGTCAGCTGCTCAATGGAACTCGGCGGCAATGCGCCTTTCATTGTATTCGACGATGCCGACCTGGAGACGGCTGTCGCTGGAGCAATGGTTGCCAAGATGCGCAATGGCGGCGAGGCATGCACCGCCGCGAACCGCTTCTATGTGCAGAAAGGGATTCTGGCGGACTTCACGCAGCGGTTCGCGGAGGAGATGGCCGCGCTCAAGGTCGGACCAGGGCTGATTCCAAGCACTCAGCTCGGGCCACTGATAACCGAGGCCGCCGTCGCCAAGGTGGAACGCCTGGTAGATGACGCCGTTGCCAAGGGAGCCCGCATCGTTACGGGTGGCAGCCGGTTAAACGGCGACGGTTTCTATTATCCGCCTACCGTACTCGCAGACGTTTCTCTCGATGCCGAGATCCTTCGCGAGGAAATCTTCGGGCCGGTTGCGCCAATCATTGCATTTGAAACCGAGGACGAGGTCGTCCAGATGGCCAACGACACCGAATACGGGCTGGTTTCCTATGTGTTCAGCAGCGACCTCAAACGCGCGCTTGCGGTAACCGGACGGCTGGAAAGCGGCATGGTCGGAATCAACCGAGGCGTGGTCTCCGACGCTGCCGCACCGTTTGGCGGCATGAAGCAGAGCGGCCTCGGCCGTGAGGGCAGCCATCACGGCATGCTCGAATATCTCGAAACAAAATACATCGCCGCAAGCTGGTAGGCATTCGGCGTTTCTGACCGCTTTGTCCTTCTACCGTTATAGACAATCTCGGAACGAGGTCGGAGCCGACTTGCATCCATCTTGTCTAACGACGACGCGGATTTTGCTTTCACTCAGGTTAAAATTTGGAGAACTAGATGTCACTACTCAAAACCATCGACCCGAATCCTTCGTTCGAACCGAAGCACGCGACCCCCGCGCCGGATCGCCTTATCGCGGGTGCCCCCGCCTTCAAAACTTGGGCGCAGGACAGCGACAAAGAGGGCAGGGTGAATACCGGCGTCTTTGAGGCCACTCCGGGCGAGACGCACTCAATCAAGGGCGATACCTTTGAGTTCTGCCATATCCTACAAGGAGTGATCGAGCTGACCGAGAAGGATAAGGAGCCGGTCGTCTATCGAGCGGGCGACAGCTTCGCGATGAAGCCCGGCTATGTCGGGGTGTGGAAAACGATCGAGACGGTGCGGAAAATCTACGTGACCGTCACTTAATCGTAGCACCGAACGAGGGTGTTCCGCCGCACATTTGCTGCCACCTGTTCTGGGTTGGGAGCGGAGCGACATGGCGGAGCTACCGGTTGGCAAAGCCCGGAAAGTGGCTGGGCGGCTTGTCCGCCCCACCATCTCACAAACCTAGGCCGTGCTTCCAGGAATCCATCGGACGAGCGCGGCATGCGGATTGGCAGGGGCGCGATCGTCGCCCGCACGGAGGAAAAAGAGGAGGCCGCGAATCCTTCTAGGTAGGCGCTTGCCAAAAAGCGGGAGTTTCGGCAGGTCGGAAGAGAGGAAGGGTTCTCGGCGCCCAGTCAAATTGACGAGCTCTTTGGAGTCAGCGCCGAGTTCGCACATATGTCGCTGAGTTCATCGGCCTGATAAGGGTAGGAAAATGGCTGTTTTTACCGAACTTTCCGACGAAGATCGCCAATCGATCACTGCGGCCTATGGTTTTACGTCGCTCTTGTCGGTGATTGGGATCGCGGACGGCGACACCGAGACGACCTACCTGTTTCGCGCCCAGGAAGGCGAATTCATCGTTACGCTTTTCGAAAACGGAGCCCAGCCTTTAGATCTGGAAAGAGCTTTCGACACCATGGAGGCGCTCTATCGAAAGGGCGTCCCCTGTCCCAAACCGCTGCGCACTGTCGAAGGCCAGGCCACGTGCCGGGCCGCAGGTCGATTGGTCGCCGTCGTCAGGTTCGTACCGGGCTCCTCATCCAGCAAAGCAGGCCCGGCAAAATGCCTAAGCCTGGGTCGTGTGATGGCTCAAATCCATGCTGCCTCGGAACGAAAGGCAAAGCGCGGATCAACGGATCTTCCAACTGGGGCAGTTCATGGCGCGTTGGTCCAAGAGAATGTCTTTTTCCTTGGAGAGGAAGTAAGCGGGGTCATTAACTTCAGGCTGCGGCACGATGATGCGCTGGTGTCAGAGGTTGCTGATGTGCTTGTCGGTTGGGCGGAGGAAGCCAACGGTGAACTGAACAAAGAGCGTGCGCGCGCGCTACTGGAGGGTTATCAAGAGGCTCGAAGCCTGACCGGCGCGGAAAAGGAGGCATTGCCAGGTTTCATAATGGCTTCGACATCGAAGCGATTTGCGAGCCAGACGGGAAGAACCTTCCTACCGGAAATCGCCGTGGTAGCTTATCGGTCAGTAACGCCCAACATTCTAGGCTAATCGACCGGCTCCAACCCCATGAAACATCTTCTCGATCGAACTGACGAACAGATACTTCTCGAATTGAAGGCTAACGCCCGTATCTCGCACGCGGAGTTGTCGACGAAGGTGAATCTTTCGCGTAACGCCGTGCGAGTGCGGATCGAACGACTTGAGCGAGAAGGCTTCATCAAAGGATATACGATCGTCGCCGGTGATGGAGGGAGTAGCCAACATGTCACGACCGCACTGATCTTCGTCTACCGTCACGATCGCATGAGGGGTGGCGACGTGATTCATGCGCTGCGGAAAATCCCAGAAGTCGTAGCTTGCGACGTAATGACTGGTGACTTCGATCTCCTCGTCAGGGTCGAGTCTCCCGAGGCCGACCGCATAAGGCAGATTTGGCAGCTAATAGCCGAGATGCCCGGGGTGCGCGATACACTGACGGCGTTTGCTCTCTCCTCCGCAATCCGAAAATAGAAGAGCCCCAAAACATCGGCGCATGCATGGGGAGCACAGTTCATAATGGCCATTTTATCGCGAATTTACTGGGCGGGTTGTTGCCAGGGGATGAATGGATCTTTGCGGGCTGTAGTTCTCCTTCCATGCGGTGTTCTCAACCCGCGCGTGGGCGAGTGACGAGAACAGGGGTTGGATGAGGCACTCATTGCCGAGCTTCCATTGATGGGAAGGACTGCCCCGCTCCGAAGCGCTCGGCCGTATGCTAACCAACTAAGTAGTCGGCCCTGAATAATGCGGAAGCACAAGGCCGGTGCTGGGTTTCAGGCAACCTGAGAAGTATCCGGTTGCGCGATTGAGCTCATCAGAGCTGCAATGATCCAGGCCATAATAAGCCTGAGC
>NZ_JBVVAK010000161.1:0-16374 GCF_055792825.1 Microvirga sp. GN3 | reverse complement strand
CCCGAGACAGTGCTATGGCCGGCTGCGCAACCCCGGCCAACTCCGCCGGCCACCCCAGCCGTAGCGCCACGACCGATCATGCACTAACATTGACACCGGACCACCTCGTGGGGGCTGGCCAGATTGCGCGAGGTTCGATCGTTGGGTCGGTCCTGGGCGTGCTGCCCGGCGGCGGGGCTGTTCTCAGTTCATTCGCGTCCTATGCCCTCGAGAAAAAGTTGTCGCGTCATCCGGAGAAGTTTGGAAGCGGGGCGATCGAAGGTGTGGCAGGGCCTGAATCGGCCAACATTGCCGGGGCCCAGACCTCCTTTATCCCGATGCTCACTCTTGGCATTCCGGCCAATCCGGTGATGGCCCTGATCGCGGGCGGCCTGATGCTTCACGGCATCACGCCGGGGCCGCAGATTCTGACGGAGCAGTCGCTTCTGTTCTGGACGGTGATTGCGAGCATGCTGATTGGAAACCTGCTGCTCGTCATCATCAATATTCCCTTTGTGGGGCTATGGACCAAGCTGTTCAAGATGCCATACGAAATCCTGTTCCCCTGCATCGTCGTGATCTGTTGCGTCGGAACCTACAGCGTCAACAAGATGCCTTTCGACGTGCTGATCCTGGGGCTATTCGGCGTGATCGAGTACGGCCTAGTCAAGCTGAATTTCGAAGTCGGTCCTATGCTGCTGGGCCTGGTTCTCGGTCCAATGCTTGAGGAAAACTTCCGCCGGGCCATGTTGCTGGCCCGAGGTGATCCCATCAACATCATTGCGCGTCCCATCTCGGCGACGCTCCTGGCTGCTGCTTTGATCTTGCTCTGCGTGATTTTACTGCCCAATTTAAGGCGCACCCGCGCAACCGTATTTCAAGAAGAGGCGTAAGAGCTTTCCATGGGACGTAGAGCACACAGCAAGGGAATCGAGCAGGAAGCGACCGGCGGCGTCAGTCTCGAGGCCCAACCGGATTTCGTTGCCGGGTTTGCCCGCGGACTGAAGGTCATCCGGGCTTTCGGCGAGAATTCGCATATGCTGACCTTGTCGCAGGTCGCTGAACGCTCAGGCTTGACGGCTGCCGGCGCAAGGCGGCTTCTTCTCACGCTCGTGGCTCTCGGCTATGCCGGAACAAAGGACAGGTTCTACTTTCTCACGCCGCGGATCCTGTCCCTGGGCTACTCCTATCTGACGTCCCTTCCGCTTTATCACTTCGCTCAGCCGATTCTGGAGGAACTGGTCGAGAGGACCGGCGAAACCTGCGCGGTCGGTGTCCTGGACGATACGGATGTCGTCTATGTCCTGCGCATTCCCGTGCGGCGCATCGCGTCCGGCGATTTCGGCATCGGGACACGGCGTCCGGCTCATGCAACCTCGATGGGAAGCATTCTCCTCGGCGGATTGAACGAGCGCGAGCTTGCCGATTATTTCGAGCGCGCGGATCTGCGGGCCTATACCGGTGCGACCATCACGGACCCCAAGGCCTTGCGCCAGCGAATCAAGGACGATCAGGCACAAGGGCATTCCTGGGTGACGGGAGAGATGGCCGAGCACGTGAGCGGCCTCTCGGTTCCGATCTTCGGTGAGGACGACCGCGTCAACTCCGCCATCAACATCAGTTTCAACCGGCCGAAGATCTCCCGTAGCGAAATTCTTCGCGAGTATCTTCCTCCTCTTCAGGATGCCGCCGATCAGATCCGCCGATCTCTCATGCTGCGCGATCGGAGCATGGCCGATCGACCGATGCGCCTAAAAGGTTAGGATTCGATGAGAACAGATTTTTCGACTCTCTATCTGGAGAAAAGGAACGGGGCGGGTTGGATCAAGTTCAACCGGCCGAAGCGGTTGAACGCTCTCGATTTCGCCAGCAAGTGGGACCTTCAGGCGGCTCTTGCTCTTTGTATCAATGACGATGCCATCAAAGTCATTGCCTTTCGCGGAGAAGGCCGGGCGTTCTGTGCGGGAATCGACCTGACGGATCTCTCTGCGGGGCTGATCGACGAGCGGAATTTCCGCCTGTGGGAAGAGTGTCTGCGGATGATCGAGACATCCGACAAGATCGCGATTGCCTGTATGCATGGCCATGCGCTCGGCAGCGGTGTCCAGCTTGCCCTGTCCTGTGATCTCCGGGTTGCCACGCGAGGCGCCAAGATCGGCGTGCCCGCCGGCAAGGAAGGATTGGTTCCCGGCCTCTCTGTGATGCGGCTTGCCCGCTTCGTAGGGCTTGGGCGTGCCAAGGAGATCCTCATGTGGGGCGATTCCATGGATGGCGAGGAGGCCGCTCGCATCGGTCTCGTCAACAAGGTGGTTGATGACGACGCAAAGGATGAGGCCTTCGAGCAGGTGGTGGCGCGCACGGTCTCTATCGCGACGGATGGGGTCCGACTGACCAAGCGGGCTATGAATGAAATTGCCTACGGCGATTTCGCGGAAGCCTACGACATCTATTTGCAATGCCAGCGCCTCGGTTTGCAGTCCGGCGACTTCGCGAAGGCCATGGCAGCCTGGCGGGATCGAGGAACCGCTCCCTAGAGCGAGAGCGCGGCGTGATCTTACCAATACCGCAAGCAATCGACTGGAAAACGGCCCTGCACGTCCCGCGTGCGGTAGCGGTGATCGGAGCATCGTCGAATCCCCAGAAAATCGGCGGGCGGACACTTTCCAATCTCCGTTGGGGTGGGTTCTCGGGAGAGGTTTATCCCATCAACCCTGCTGGCGGCAGAATTGATGGATGGCAGGTTTTTCAGAACCTTGCCGATGTGCCGGCACAGCCGGACATGGCGATTATCGCGGTTCCGGGAGCGGAGGCCGTTGAAGCAGCGATCCGGGATTGTGTCGTAGCATCCGTTAAGACCTGCATCGTTTTCTCGGCCGGGTTTCGGGAAAGTGGAGATCAGGGACATGCCCATGAGGCGCGTCTGATCAGGGAGGCGCGATCCAGAGGTCTTAGGATCCTTGGGCCGAATTCCCAGGGCAGTCTCTGTGCACGCTCCGGGCTGATTGCCAGCTTTGCGACGACTTTTCAGGAATATGCCGTTGAAGATGGCCCGATTGCGGTCATCAGCCAAAGCGGCGCAATGAGTTCGGTCATCTATGGGCTCCTGCGCGAGCGGGGGATCGGCGTTCGCTACGTTCACGCGACCGGAAACGAGGCCGATATCTCGACTGCCGATCTGCTGGACGTCATTGCGGACGATCCGGATATTTCCATCGTCCTGCTTTATCTCGAGAGCGTTGCGGATGCAGGCAAGCTTGCGGCAGCCGCTGAAAAGGCCCGGGCCGCCGGGCAGTTGGTCCTCTGTGTCAAGGCGGGGGCAAGCGCATCCGGGCAGAAGGCGGCGCAATCTCATACGGGAGCGCTCGCATCGGACGATAGGGTGGTGGACGCATTTCTGTCCCGGATCGGCATTTGCCGCGTCGATAGCCTGCGCGATCTTGTCGATGTCGTCCCGCTGGCCTTGCAACGGAGGGACGCTGGAGTAGACGGACTTGTTCTCGTCAGCAATTCCGGTGCTGCCTGTGTTCTTGGCGCCGATCTGTGTGAGCGCTTGGACGTTCCGCTGGCCCAACTATCCGATGGGACGAGGAGGTCCCTCGACGGGATCATTCCCCCGAACGGCAATACAGCCAATCCCATCGATGTGACGCCTGCTCTTCTGACAGATTCGACCATGCTCGAGCGCACTCTCGGCACGGTCGCTGCCGATCCTGCCGTTGATACAATCCTGTTGAATCTGCCGGGTTCTGTGCGGGGATATGACTTCCCCCGTTTTTCCCGTGACCTTGAGCGCTTCCGCCTGAGTTCAGGTGCCCTGACGCTGGTTGTCACCCCCACTGCGGGAGCCCGTGCCGAAATGGCGCTGTCCGGAGCAGCGGTTTTCGAACATGACAGCGACGCGCTTCAGGCGCTTTCGGTTTTCCGCCGCGCGCAGCAACCGCCATTGTGCTGCGCCGGACAAACGCTGCCGGAGCGGCCGGATGTTCCGAGATCCGGGTTTCTCGACGAGGCTGAAAGTCTGAACATTCTCGGTCTGGCCGGCATTCCCATCGTCCCTTATGCCCTTTGCGCGACGGCAGAAGACGCCGTTGCGGCGTGGCAGAACTGGGGTGGAAGCGTTGTCGTGAAAGGATGCTCCTCCCGCTTCCCGCACAAGTCGGGATTCGGTCTTGTGGAACTCGGATGCGCTAAAGCAAGCGATGTTGCGGCCGCCTATGAGCGGATTTCCGCTCGCATGCGAACGCATGGCGAGCATGATCCCCATGTGATCGTGGCACCCTTCACCAGGTTGCGGGCAGAAGCTTTCGTGGGAGCCCGATGGGATAAGGTCTTCGGTTCCGTCGTGCTGATCGGTGAAGGAGGGAAGTACACGGAGGCCCGTCAGGATGTCGTGACCTTGTCCTGGCCCTTCGACCAAGAAACAGCCGTTCGGGCCGTTGAGCGCTTGCGCGTCGCAAGCATCTGGGCGGGAACCAGAGGCGAACCCGCTCTGGATCTCGCACCTCTTGCGGAGATCGCCGTTCGCATCGGCGCTCTTGTCGACGCGATGCAAGGCGAGATTTCAAGCATCGATGCAAACCCAGTGGGCCTGGGCGCATCCGGCGAGCATAGCCTCCTTGATGCCCTCATCGAGGTGGCGGGATGAGCGGCACAGGACAGGGTCCTGCGTTCCATGCT
Source organism: Microvirga sp. GN3 (assembly GCF_055792825.1). NCBI lineage: Bacteria > Pseudomonadati > Pseudomonadota > Alphaproteobacteria > Hyphomicrobiales > Methylobacteriaceae > Microvirga > Microvirga sp. GN3. The sequence goes on along the minus strand of NZ_JBVVAK010000161.1, from coordinate 11,718 downwards.
GCAACCGTCAGTCTGGGGAGAGCCGCAATCTTTCGGGACTATCGGCAAGCTCAGGCTGAAAGCATCCCGTTCTGAAAATGGCCCCTTCACCACACAGCATGTCATAATATTCGCATTTGCAAGCAAGTATCGCTTGACGGTTATTTCAAGTTCTCCATAATCAATTCTAAGAACGAAATAAATTTCGCAATAAGAAAAAGATCTTTTAACTTGGCCGGACTGAATGCCGCCGGCCAGAGATCGCGAGGGAGAGGTGGTATGAGTCAAGCTTACAACAGGCGAACATTCGTTGGAATGCTGGCAAGTGCTGCAGCATTCGGGGGGCTGCATTCACGAGCTTCCGCTGCCGGTTCGCTGCCTTCGGGCACCATTACCATTGTCGTGCCTTTCGATCCCGGTGGAGCGAACGACATCATTGCTCGAGCGGTAGCGCAGCATATGACGGAAACAGGAGCCACTGTCGTCGTCGACAACCGCCCCGGCGCGAGCGGTTCCGTCGGAGCGCAATATGTCGCGCGTTCCGAAGCAGACGGCCGTACGCTTCTCATGGCTCCCATCGGCGTCCTGGCCATCAATCCTTGGCTTTTCAGTCAGCTGGGCTACGACCCGGTCAAGGATTTCGCGCCGCTCACTCTGGCAGGTACGGTTCCGAATGCACTGATCGTGCATCCATCCGTGCCCGTGAAGAACGTGGCTGAGTTGATTGCCTATGCAAAAAAGAACCCGGGCAAGCTGAACTTCGCCTCCATGGGCAATGGCACGACCGGCCATCTCTGCGGTGAGATGTTCAAGAAGGCCGCCGGCGTCGATATCCTGCACGTTCCCTACAAAGGCAGCGCTCCCGCACTCAAGGATCTTCTGAGCGGGCAGGTGCAGTTGATGTTCGACAACCTTCCGACCGCGTTGCCCCATATGCGCGCCGAAAAGCTGCGCGGGCTTGCTGTGACGAGTCCTGCGCGCCATCCCTTGGCACCGGAATTGCCGACACTCAAGGAAAGTGGCGTGAGTGCCGAAGCGGTCGCATGGTTCGGCTTCGTTGCTCCGGCAAAGACACCCGATGCAACGCGGAAAGCCATCTCGGACAGCATGATCGCCGCCTTGAAGAGCGACAAGGTCAAGGCTCAGCTTGAAAAGGTCGGTGTCACGATCGCGGCCAATCAGCCGGCAGAGTTTGCGGCCTTGATCGCGAGTGAGTCTCAGAAATGGAAGCAGGTTGTCGCTGATGCAGGGGCAAAGATCGACAATTAATAAGCTTCCACCATACGGCGGCAGACCTGCCGCCGTATGGATTCTGGCTCATCGACGTTCTTGTGAGCAGAAATGCGCTTGCAGTTCGAATGCAGAGCTTTGTTGATTGTGTCTTGAAACAAACTCCAGCGATCGCCTCATTCAGCTCCTCTCACGGTAATCCTCACTCCGTTTGAGGGCGCACTCAGACACTCGCTTTGGCGAAGCTCTCGTGGCGCTCGGCGATGGCCTTCGCGAGCGAGCCGTCCAGGCCCAGTTCATCGAACATGCGGCTGGCTTCGCGCATTTCCGCAGCGCGTCGGATACCGTGCTGCCGGACGCGTGACATCATGACCTTCGCGACACTCTCCCAATCCATGCCGGGATAGGAGGCCTTCAGGCTTTCCAGAACGGCCGGCATGACGCCCGCCTTTTCCGACGCCAGCGTGAAGTCGACCATCAGGGCTTCCATGCCCTTGATGACGATGCTTCGGCACAACTTGGTGGCGGATGCCGTGCCGATCTCCGTGCTGACCGGCGTGATTTTCATGCCGAGCCCGTTGAGCCGTGCCGAGACCTCTTCGGCGCGCTTGCCGCCGCTCAGGATCGGAACCTCTATCCCAGGGCCGCTCACAGGAGCCATCACGGCAAATTCGACAAAGTCCGCGCCCTTCTCACGAACAGCTTCGGCTACCCGCTCCTTGGTCGCAGGAGAGACGGAGTTGAGATCGATATAGATCTGTGAAGCGTGAAGGCAGGGAGCAACCTGTTCGGCGGCCGTGACGGCAGAATCCGCCGTGACGGCGGAGATCACGATATCGGCTTTCCGACAGGCATCGGCGGCGCTGTCGGCGGCATGAACACCGGTCTCCGACGCCCGTTGCCGCAGTTCCGATCCTTTTCGAGCATCGTCGAAGAGGATGTCATAGACCGTGATCCTCACATCCGGTCGGGTCGCAAGCTGACGGGAGAAGAGTTGCCCGACTTCTCCATAGCCGATGAAGGCGATCTCAAGACTCATAGAGTTGCACCATTCCTCATGAGGCTGACGGAACCGTCAGTCCTCATCCTTGTATTCGACGTAAGTGAGACCCGCCCTCGCGAGCGGCTCGCGCATTTTGTAGAGGTCGAGGCCGAGAACGCCCGAGGCGAGAGTCTCGCGCTTCGATCCTTCATTGGCAACGCGGGCCTCGCCCGCGGCCGCAACGGCCTCGGCCTCCTTGCGCGGCACCACCACGACACCGTCGTCATCGGCAACGATCACATCGCCGGGCTTCACCAGAGCGCCTGCGCAGACGACAGGAACGTTGACCGATCCGAGGGTCGCCTTCACCGTGCCCTTTGCCGAAACGGCGCGGGACCAGACGGGAAAGCCCATCTCGGTCAGGGTCTTCACATCGCGGACGCCGGCATCGATGATGAGGCCGACCACGCCGCGTGCCTTGAGGGAGGTTGCCAGGAGATCGCCGAACATGCCGTCCGTATTATCGGTGGTCACGCCGACAACCAGAATGTCGCCGGGCTTGCACTGCTCGACGGCCACGTGGATCATCCAGTTGTCGCCAGGCTGCGCCAGCACCGTCACGGCGCTGCCCGCCACCTGCGCTCCCGCCCAGATCGGCCGCATGTAAGGCTTCATGAGACCGACGCGCCCCATGGCCTCATGGGTCGTTGCGGTGCCGAGTTCCGCGAGGCGGTCGACCACCGACTGGTCGATGCGCGGCGTGTTGGTGACGACGACGGGTTTCATGCCAGTTCCTCGACGATCTGGGGGAAGATGCGCTGATAGGCTTCGCCATAGGTCATGGCGCGACCAGAATTGCGGCCACCCTGCATGCCGCGGTTCAGGGCCACCCGGGTGTAGTATTCCCACAGGTGCTTCTGGGCCGCCAGGATCTCGAAGGCCTTGCGCTTCGTCTCCCACACGTCGTCGATGTTCAGGATCACATTGGGCTTGTAGTTGCACTGCTCGGGCTGGTGCGGCTCGAACAGGAAGACCGGCGGCGCATTGTAGGTGAGATCAGGATTCGGCTTGTGGCCGGCGGCCTGCGCGATGATGCGGGCTTCCTGTGCAAATCGCGTCGCCTCCGGGTGATCGACGTTGTAGGGATCCTCCAGGGAGTGCGTGAGCACGAAGGAGGGCTTGAGCTCGCGGTAGATGTCGACGAGACGGTCGAGCATCTCAGGAGTCGTGTGGAGCGGGTAATCGCCTGCATCGAAGAACTCGATCTCGGCCCCAAGGGTCTCGGCGGCGCGCTCAGCTTCTTCGCGGCGCTGTGCCTTCACGTCGGCAAGCGACACGTCGCCCTTCTTCCAGGCCCATTGGCTCTCGCCGCGTTCGCCGAAGGAGAGGCAGACGATCTTCATGCGATAGCCCTTCTTCGCATGCAGGGCGATGGCGCCGCCTGCGCGCCATACGAAGTCACCGGGATGGGCAGTGACGACAAGTCCAGTCTTTCCAGTACTCATGATGTCCTCAAGAAAAAGAGTTTTTTAAATCAGGCGGCGTCGCGGCCGGCCTCGAGCGAATGCGCTAGGGCATCGTGCGCGAAAGCATAGCCCTCGAAGAGCAGGCGCGCCGTCCGCAGCAGGCCCGCCTTTTCCACGACGGGACTCTCCTCGGTTCTGCCGACTTCGATCACCACGCTGAACTCGCCGGTCGGATGCTCGACCGAGAGCGTCTTCTCGCGTCCGGGCGGGATCCTGGCGACACGGGCTGCAGGAGATCCGGGCAGCACGCAGGCGGTGGCGACCGTCACGGCCGCAAAGACGCCGATGGAGGCGTGGCATTCGTGGGGAATGAAGCTGCGCGTGCAGACATGCCCGCCGGCGGCCGGCGGCGCGACCAGCGCCATCTTGGGCACGACCTTGGACGAGACGTCGCCGAGCCCCATGAGCCTGCCTGCTTCAAGGCGGATTTCCTCAAGGCGCGCCTTCAGGTCCACATCCTTGTCGAGCACATCGCGAGGCTCGTATCCGGTCCGGCCAATGGCTGCGGCTTCGAGCACCACCACCGGCATGCCATTGTCGATCAAGGTTGCGTCGACACCGGCGACGCGATCGACAACGTTTCCTGTCGGCAGCAGCGAGCCGCAGACGGAACCGGCGGCATCGAGAAACTCGACGGCAATCGGTGAGGCGGTTCCCGGCACGCCATCGATGCGGGCATGGCCTCCATAGGCCACATGACCGTCAGGGGTCTGGACGCTCAGCTCCGCAATCGTCCCCGTATTCACCGTGTGGACGCGAACTCGCGTTACGGTGCCTTGCACGGGAACAAGACCGCGCTCGATGGCAAACGGCCCAATGCCGGCAAGGATGTTGCCGCAATTGGGCGTGACGTCCACCTTGGGCTTGTCGACAACCACCTGGCCGAACAGGAAATCCACGTCGCAGTCCGGCCGCTTGGATTTCGACACGATGGCGATCTTGCTCGTGAGCGGATGAGCGCCGCCGATGCCGTCGATCTGGCGCGGGTCCGGCGATCCCATGATCGACAGCAGAAGCGCGTCACGCTGCGCCGGATCGGATGGAAGATCGTCGGCCAGGAAATAGGCGCCCTTGGAGGTGCCGCCGCGAACGATCATGCAAGGGATGCGAGGCTGAATGGTCCGTCTCCCGCCTGCTGGTGAATGCTTGCGGGCAGGGTGCCTCAGCCATTTGGGTGCAACAAATGGTTTATTTATGGGCTTTGATGAATTTTTTTCATCCTGCTGCGTGGCTTGGCGATCCGCCCTGCCGACGGCTTCTGCTTAGGTTCGGCAAATGTCTGCACGATATGCTTGCGCAGTTCGTCCGCGAGGGGAGATAGCGGTGTGCCTCGCTTCGAGATGATGCCGAGCTGGCGGGTGACGCTCGGATTGCGCAAGGGGATCAGCTTGAGGCCACGCTCGTCCACCGTGTCGAAGGCGAGACTGGGAATGACCGTTATGGCGACCCCCGCTCGGACGAGAGCGACCGCCGTCTGAATATGCTGGACCTCGAAGCGCCAGCTCAGGGCCTCCCGGCGGCTGCCCAACGCGTCATCGATGATGATTCTGTTTCCCGTCTGAGGACTGATCCTGATCAGCGGCTCTTCCGCGAGATCGGACCAGCTCACATCCGATTGCGCCGCCAGGGGGTGATCCTCGGGACAGACGAGCGTGAACGGGTCCTTGATCAGCATCTCGATGTCGAAATCCCACCGGTGTGCGGCCACGAGAGTGATGCCGAACGCAATCGTGCCATCCTGAACCAGGTTGCTGATCTCGGTCGCCGAGTTGTCGTAGATCCGGAGCACCACATCCGGGTGCCGCTCCTGGAAATGGCGCAACGCCGTGGGCAGGCGGCCGGACGCGATGGTGGGAAGGCATCCGATCGACAGGGTTTCCTGGCGGCTGCGCCCCTCCTGGCGGAGTTCGTCCAGGGAGCCGGCAAGGCTTTCGATGGTTTCCTTCACCTTGGGCAGAAGATTGAGGCCAGCCTGGGTCAGCGAGACCTCGCGGGTGGTCCGTGACAGAAGCTTCACGCCAAGATCTTCTTCGAGCTTGCGGATCCGGTGGCTGAGAGCCGTCTGCGACAGATTGAGATGCGCCGCCGCGTGCTGGAAGCTGCCGCGCTCGGCAATGGCGACGAAGGCGTGGAGGCCGAGGAAGTCGATGCGCATGAGTTCATTCGTTCAAGGGAAGGTCAGTTTCCGTTTGTCCGGATATATGAAGTATATTCATTAATCGCCAAAAACAAACCATTTGCTTCATTTTAACGCTGAAGCATTTCATGGGCCGCCAAAACCGCTTCATGAAGGTCAGCTCATTCGCATGACGTCAGCGCCGACGATCCCGCCTCCGCATCCCAATCCGCACGTCCCGTCCTTCAAGCTGCCGCCGAAGACGTGCGACACGCATTGTCACATCTTCGGGCCGAACGATCGCTATCCCTATGTGCTGGAGCGGCCCTACACGCCGCCGGATGCGCCCCTGGAGATGTTCCACGCGCTGAATGATCGTCTCGGTGTCGAGCGGGCGGTCATCGTCAACGCGACGCCCCACGGACGCGACAACCGCGTGGTGACCGATGCGATCGCCCAGAGCAACGGGCGTTACAAGGGCGTCGCGAACGTGGACGAGACATTCAGCGACCGGGATCTCCGGCGCCTTGCCGACGCGGGGATCACCGGATGCCGCTTCACCTTCCTGCCGCGTCTCGGCAGGATGCCCGACATGTCTTCCTTCGACAGGATCGTGGAACGCATCGCCGCTCTCGACTGGCATGTTGATCTCTATCTTCCTGCAACCTTGCTCCCTGACTTCAGGCCCAGGCTGACGGCATTGCCCGTTCCTTACGTGCTCGATCACATGGGCGTCGTCGATGCGAGTCTCGGCCTCGATCAGCCTGCCTTCGTGGCGCTGCTGGATCTGGTGCGGAGCGACGAGAAGTGCTGGGTCAAGGTCACATGCCCCGAGCGCATCTCACGAGCCGGGCCGCCCTTCCACGATGTCGCTCCCTTCGGCAAGGCGCTGATCGATGCGGCGCCGGATCGCGTCCTCTGGGGAACGGACTGGCCGCACCCGAACGTGCCGGTCATGCCCGATGACGGCGACCTGGTCGATCTCATCCCGCTCTATGCGCCGGATCTGGCCGTTCAGCACAAACTTCTCGTCGAAAACCCAGCGCGCCTGTTCCGCTTTGCGGATTGAAAACCGCCGATACACCGACGCAACACGTACAAAGATCAGGGAGAAACACATCATGTTCGGAACGGTCACGAGACGATCTCTGCTGGCTCTCGCCATAGTGGCAGGCCTCGGAACATCCGCTCCTGCGCAGGCGCAATCGGCCTATCCCACCCGCCCCGTGAAGGTGGTGGTTCCCTTCGGTGCCGGCGGCGTGGCCGACATCACGATCCGCATCGTCTCGGAGAAGCTGAGCGAAAAGCTCGGGCAGCGCTTCATCGTCGAGAACATGCCGGGAGCCGGCGGCATCACGGCGGCCCGTGCCGCGCTCTCGGGTGCTCCCGATGGATACACCCTGACCATGCTCACGAACGGCACCGCGATCAGCGTGCCGCTCTTCGCCAACTTACCCTTCAATCCGCAGATCGACTTCGTTCCGATTTCGACTCTTGGGACATTCGACTTCCTCTTCGTGGTCAACGCGAATTCGAACTTCAAGAGCCTCAAGGACCTCCTTCAGCAGGCCAAGGACAAGCCCGGAGCGCTGAACGTTGCCACGGTTGCCGTTGGCAGCAGCCAGCATCTCTCCTCGGTCCTCTTCCGATCGGAGGCCAGGGTCGACATGGTTCACGTGCCGTTCCGCAGCACGCCCGATGCGCTGGTGTCGCTGCTCAGAGACGACACGCATATGCTCATCGACACACAGGCGGCGGTGAAATCCGGGCTTGAGGGCAAACAGGTCAGAGCCATTGCCTCATCAGGACCGCGCCGCTCCGCTGCCATACCCGATGTTCCGACCGTGCGGGAGGCTGGGATCGAGGGCTTCGACGTGACGTCGTGGAACGCCCTGTTCGCTCCCAAGGGAACGCCCCAGTCCGTCATCGATACTCTCAACAAGGCCCTGCAGGACATTCTGAAGGCGGAAGACGTGAAGGCTCGCCTCCTCGATCTCGGTATCGAGGCGCGAAGCGAGACTCCTGCCGAACTGAGCGAGCGTCTTCGCTCGGACATCGAGAAATGGCGGGCCGTGATCGAGAGGGCCGGTATCCCGAAGCAATAGCTGCCAGCTTCATGAAGGAATTTCATCAATCCTTCAAAATAAACCATTTGCTTCATCTTTGACCCCTGGCCCATGCTCGCCTCCAGGGAGAAAACGTACGGGGACACATGAGCGAAAGGCCGACCGTCGTGTTGTTGCCGGGGCTCCTCTGCGACGCCAGCATCTGGGAGGCGCAGAGGGCGGCACTCGAGCCCCATGCCGACATCCGCATCGCGGATTTCTCTCAGCTCGATTCCATCGAGGCCATGGCCCGTTCCGCGTTGGCGCTTGCTGATGGGCCCCTGATCGCAATCGGGCATTCCATGGGGGCCCGCGTGGCCATGGAGATGGTCCACCTGGCTCCCGAGCGCATCGAGAAGCTGGCCCTGATCGACACGGGCGTCGATGCCCGGCGGGAGGGGGAGGAGGCGAAGCGCCAGGCCATGATCGATCTGGCTTTTGCAGAGGGCATGGGAGCCCTGGCCGACAGATGGCTGCCGCCGATGGTTCACGAGGACAGGGTCGGGGATCGGACCCTCCTCGCCCCGCTCAAGGCGATGGTCATGCGCGCCACGCCCGAGCAGCATGACTGCCAGATCCAGGCACTTCTCAATCGGCCGAATGTGCGGCCGCATCTTCCGAACATCGCCTGTCCGACCCTGGTGATGGTCGGCCGTCAGGATCGCTGGAGTCCGCTGGCTCAGCATGAGGAGATGGCGTCCCTGATCCCAGGTGCCGAACTCGTCGTGATCGAGGACAGCGGCCACATGTCTCTGCTGGAGCAACCCAATCAGGTGTCCGAGGCGCTGCTTCGCTTCCTTGGGTTCAAGAATGAGAATGCGAGCGCCAATCGCGCCGCGGGTGGGGAGTCGAAACCGATGGCTGAGGACGCGACCCTGGATCGTATCCCGGACACGCCGCTGTTCGACCGCAAGCGGTCGCTTCGCGGATACCGCATCAACAAGATGGCGATGGGGCTCAGCAATCCCGCCAATCGGGAAGCGTTCCGGGAGAACGAGAGTGCCTATCTCGACCGCTTCGGTCTGACGTCCGAGGAGAAGGACGCGGTGATGACCCGCAACTGGCGCGAGATGGTGCGGTTGGGCGGAAACCTGTTCTTCATTCTCAAGATCTCGGCCGTCGATCCCGTGCGCATCACGGAGATCGGCGCGTACCAGGCGGGAATGGAGCACGCGGATTTCCTGCGGGATCGTTTGGGGAAGAAATAAGAATGGCAAGGCTCATCGGAGGACTCGGAACGTCTCATGTTCCCTCGATCGGTGCGGCACTCGACAAGGGGTTGCGGGATACGCCGGACTGGAAACCGTTCTTCGACGGTTACATCCCCGGTCAGGAATGGGTGAGAGAGAACAAGCCCGACGTGGCGGTCGTGATCTTCAATGATCACGGCAACACCTTCTTCCTCGACAAGGTGCCGACCTTCGCCGTGGGTTGCGCGGAGGAGTATCGTCCGGTCGACGAGGGATGGGGACCGCGCGCCATTGCTCCCTTCAAGGGGGCCGTCGATTTCTCGTGGCATTTCATCGACACACTCGTCGAGAACCGCTTCGACCCGATGATCTGCCAGGAGATCGAGGTCGATCATGGGCTGCAGGTGCCGATGGAGCTGTTCTGGGGCAAGCCCGAGGAATGGCCGGTGAGGGTCGTCCCGATCTTCGTCAATGTCATCCAGTATCCGATCCCGCTTCCAAGCCGCTGCTACGAGATGGGCCGCGTTCTGCGCCAGGCCATCGAGAGCTACGACAGTGACGAGCGCTTCGTCATTCTCGGAACCGGCGGGCTCTCCCACCAGCTCCAGGGCGCCCGCGCCGGATTCGTCAATCCCGAAGCCGACCAAGCCTTCCTGAGCGATATCGCCAATGATCCCGACAAGCTCGCGAACATGTCGCGCGAGCAGTATGTCGAGATGTTCGGCAGCGAGGGGCGGAACTCATGATGTGGCTCGTCATGCGCGGCGCCATGGATCGCGACGTGGTGGTCCGGCACAAGCACTACTTCGTGCCGGCGTCCATGACCGGAGCCGGCATGATCGTCATGGAAAACCGGGCGAGTGCTGCCCCGGCTCAAGCCGCGTGACGCCATGTACTGGCTCATGATCTGCCGCCATCGGAGCGATGCGACAGGCCTGCGGGAGCAGCATCGGGACGCGCATCGCCAGCACGTCGCCACGGGTGGGGGCGGGCTTGCCAAGGTGCTGATCGGAAGCGCCCTGACAGAGGACGACGGCGAGACGCCCATCGGCAATTTCGGCGTGCTGGAGGCGCCGTCCCGTGAGGCCGCTCAAGCCTTTGCGGAGAAAGATCCGTTCGCGCTTGCGGGCCTCGTCGAGTCGATCGAGATCACAGCCTTGGCGTCACGATTCCAGGCACATCGGATCGATCCCATGACGCGTGAGAGGACGGAAGAAACCATGCTGCCGACATCTGCACGTCGATAAAGACCGCATCAAAATAAGAAGCCAGAGGAAACTGTATATGAATGGCAATTCACCCTGGGGGGCAACTCACTCCACCGTCACTCGCCGCCAGATCCTGATGGGAGCAGCGGCCTTGGGCATGACCGCCGCCTATTCGGTGCGCGCGGCGGCCGAGACGTATCCAAGCCAAAACATCCTTCTGGTCGTGCCTTTCACACCTGGCGGATCGACGGATATTCTCGCGCGGCTTCTCGGGCAAAGGCTTGAGGGTGCCCTCAAATATCCGGTGATCGTCGAATCCCGTCCCGGTGCGGGCGGCTCTGTCGGGGTTGGTTCCGTTGCCCGTGCTGCTGCAGATGGTCATACCCTGGTGATGGGCCATATCGGCACGTTCGCCGTGAACCCGGCGCTTTATCCGAAGCTGCCTTACGATCCGGTGAAAAGCTTCGAGCCGGTCAGCGGCATCGCCAACGTGCACAACATGCTCGTCGTCCACCCGGATGTTCCGGCCAAGACGCTTCAGGAACTGATCGCCTATGCCAAGCAGAATCCGAGTAAGCTGAACTATGCCTCCGGCGGCACGGAAGTGCGGCACATATCGCCATGGTGGCCCTGGCCGACCGAGCCGGAATCACGATGACTCACGTTCCTTACCGAGGCACGGCGCCGGCCGTGACGGATCTGCTCGGAGGGCGCGTGCAGCTCACCTTCACGGGCGCGCCCAACCTGCTTCAGCATGTGGAAGCCGGTACGATGCGGGCTCTCGCCGTCTCCGGATCGTCACGCCTCAAGAGTGCTCCCACGGTGCCGACCGTGGCGGAATCCGGGTTCCCCGGATTCGAGGCGTCTCAATGGTATGGCATCCTGGTTCCGACCGGCACGCCGAAAGCCGTCGTGGATCGGCTCAACACCGAGATCAGAACGGCGATGGCCGCACCTGAGATCGCCGAGCGCCTGTCGCTGGAGGGAGCTGAGGTCTGGACCAACACGCCTGCCGAATTTCGCGATCACATCGACAAGGAGATGGTGCGGTGGGGCGACCTCGTGAAGCGTACCGGGATCAAGCCCGAATAGCGGGCGAAAGACCCAACTGACATTCCTTACCCGGCTCCTGCCAAGAGGCCGCCAAGTGCCTGACAGGAGCGCCGGGGAGGTTCAAACGGGAGGAGTGGCAAATGTTACGACGGACTTTCATAAGCGCCGCCAGTGCAGCGGCGGCCGTGTTGGCCCTGACCGGGGTGGCATCGGCCCAGGAGACGGTGAAGATCGGCCTGATCCTGCCGATGACCGGCCCCTTCGCCTCCACGGGACGCCAGATCGAGGCGGCGGCCAAACTCTACATGCAGCAGAAGGGCGATACGGTC
>NZ_JBVVAK010000160.1:0-16388 GCF_055792825.1 Microvirga sp. GN3 | reverse complement strand
CTGCAAGCTCAAAGAGTTCAAGCGCATTGCCATGAGAGCCGACAAAACCGACCAAAGCTTCTCCGCCATGATCTATCTCGCAGCCGCCGTCATCAATTCACGATAAATCCCCACAAGCCTTAGAATACATACCGGCAGTATCAAGGTGGATATTTTTCGATGCCGGTAGCCGGCTACTCTTCCCACTGACATTCAAATGTGATCTTCTCCCTCAATAAGAGACGCGAGAAGCGCGTTCAGGGAGGATGTTGAGTCCGTGGAAAGCTCTGCTTTGGCCGCGATCGATGTTGAGCATCTGCAGGTCAGCTACGGCAGTCAGCGGGTGCTGCACGGGGTCAGCCTGTCGGTCGCTCCTGGCGAGTTCATCGCGATTCTGGGTTCGTCCGGCTGTGGGAAGACCACATTGCTACGAACCATCGCCGGATTTCACAAAGCCTCCGGGGGAGCCATCCGGCTGTCCGGCCGCGATGTGGTGAATACGCCGCCCGAGAAGCGCGGTATGGCCATGATGTTCCAGTCCTACGCCCTCTGGCCGCACATGACCGTGCTCGGCAATGTGGGTTACGGGCTCCGTCTCCGCGGCGTGCCGAGGGACGAGATCCGCGCCCGCGTCGCCAGGGTGCTGAAGATGCTTAATCTCTCCGGCCTTGAGGACCGGAGGGTGACGGACCTTTCGGGCGGGCAGCGGCAGCGTGTGGCCCTTGGTCGGGCGCTCGCCATCGAGCCGGAAATCCTGCTGCTCGACGAGCCTCTGTCCAATCTCGACGCCAAGGTGCGGGTCCAGCTTCGGTCAGAGATCAAGACGCTCCAGAAGCGTCTCGGCTTCACGGCGATCCATGTCACGCACGATCGGGAGGAGGCCATGACCATGGCCGACCGGATCGTCGTGATGGATGCCGGCCGCATTGCGCAGGTCGGGGCCCCGAAGGACGTATATGACCATCCCAACTCCCCCTTTGTGGCGAGCTTCATGGGGGCGGAGAACACGCTTAGCCTCGATATCCGGTCTTCCGCTTTCGGCGTCGAGGTCCGCGTCCCTGAAGGCCGCCCGGTCGCCTATGACAAGGAGGTGCCTGTCGGCTCTGTGACGGCCTATTTCCGCGACGATGTCGCGTCCCTTGACGATCCGGATGCGCAAATCGACGGATCGATCATCCTTCCGGGAAAAATCACGCAAAGAACGTATCCGGGAGGACACTACAGGTACGTGGTCGCGGTCGGCGATTGTCACTTCACCGTGACGGACCACCGCTATCACGAGATTGATCGCCCGGTGGGCATGCGCCTGCCGCTGGCATCATTGCACCTGTTCCCTGATACCCAAGCAACGGGAGGAAACCATGCGTAAAGGTCTATTGGCTGCGGGCGTCGCAGCTCTTCTGATGACGGGCGCGGCGCACGCGCAGACGCTCAATGTCGCCACCGCGGGCGACCAGAACATGGTCGACTATATCAAGGATTATCTCGGCCCGCTTTTTGAAAAGAAGAATCCGGGCGTGAAGGTCGTGGCCGTTGGCACCGGCCCGGGCGACGGCGGCTCGCAGAAGATCTACGAGAAGCTCTCGGCCCAGAAGAACGCCAACACGCCCGCGGATTTCGACGTGGTGGTGATCCACCAGAAGGCTGCGGGAACGATGGTGCAGGAGGCCCTGCTGAAGAAGTACCGCGACAGTCTTCCCACAGGAAAGCTGGTGACGCGGGATACGGCGACCAACTCGCTCGGCACCGACGTCTCGGGCTATGTCATGCCGATGTTCCACTCCCAGACGGCGCTGGCCTACAACCCGGATCTCGTCAAGAACCCGCCCAACACCTACGTGGAGTTGCGCGACTGGGTGAAGAAGAACCCGAAGCAGTTCGGTTATAACGGCATCAAGGGCGGCATGTCCGGCGTCGCCTTCGTCACGGGCTGGGTTTCCGCCTTCGGCGGCGATGCGGCAAAGCTCGAGAAGGGCCCCTACGATGCGGCCACCAAGGCGACCTGGGACAAGGCACTGGCCGATCTGAAGGAGTTCAATTCGTATGCCTTGATCACGCCCGGCAACGCCGGCACGCTTGATATGCTCAACCGTGGCGAAATCGCCATGGGACCGGTCTGGGTCGATATGTTTTACACCTGGAAGGCCGACGGCAAGCTTCCGCCGAACATGCGCCTGAAGCTCGTTTCCCCCGGCATGCCCGGTCAGCCAATGTACTACGCGCTTCCTGCGAAGACGCAGCATGAGAAGCTCGCCGCCGACTTCGTGGCGCTTGCGACGAGCCCGGACGTTCAGGCTGAGGGAATCGTGAAGCGGTTCAACTGGTACCCCGGCATCGATGCGAAGAACCTCGAGGGGAAACTGGATCAGTCCGCATGGAACGCGCTCTTCGCCGATATCCCGCCGGAGGCCCTTTCAACGAACGGTAAGCCGTTCCCGATCGCGCCTTACTTCAACGACATCCTCGAAAGCTATGAGAGGAAGGTGGCGAACTAAAGCATCAACACCAAAAGTGGACACCACTTTTGGTGTTGATCCGATGCTCAATCCCTTAAGTGGCGCATCGTCGGGCGCGGAGAACGGGGATCACTTCTCCGCACGATGCGCTAGTTTCGCCTCTCGCGGGTAGCCTGTTCCCCTGGTTACCCGCTTCTTTCCACTCTGTTTTCGGGACATCGTAATAATCCGAGCCATGGCGAAACCTTCATTCTTCGGTCTTCTGCTCATCGCACCCGCCCTCGCGATGATCGGGGCGCTGTTTCTGTATCCCCTCGGATTCTCGCTGGTTTCCGCGTTCACCAACCCGGAGAGCGGCGAGCCGTCGCTCATGCATTTTCAGAAGGCCTACGAGCTTTATTCCACCGATATTCTCTTCACGCTGTTCATTGTCATCGTCTCGACATTGCTGACGGGGATCGCCTCGATCGTCATTGCGGGCATCCTCACCCTGGGCGAGACGCCCTGGCTCGTCGCGGCCCTTCGCAACCTTTACCGCTGGCCGCTCTTCATCCCGTTCATCGTCGCGGCCCAGTGCATGCGAACCTTTCTCGCCAAGAACGGCCTCATGAACAATACCTTCGTGGCGCTCGGCCTGATGGAGCCGATCCAGGCCACGAGCTTCCTCGACTGGCGCGGCATCATCATCACCTTCGTGTGGAAGCAGGTGCCTTTCGTGACGCTGATGCTTGCCGGCGCCATGGCGTCGATCGACCGCGCCACCATCGAGGCCGGACGCAATCTCGGAGCCTCTCGGGTCCGCGTCCTGATCGAACTGGTTCTGCCGCAGGTGATGCAGACGCTCCTTGTCGGTCTGGTTCTGTCCTTCGTCACCATGCTGTCGGTGCTGTCCGTGCCGATGATGGTCGCCGGTTCGCAGCCGACCATGCTGACCGTGGACATGGCTTTCCGCATCAACTCCTACGGTGACTATGCCACGGCCAACGCGCTCGGCGTGATCTCCTATGTCATCGCCGGAACGTTGGCCTGGATCTACCTGCGCTATAACGTCAAGCGTGAGGTGCAGGCATGAGCGGGAAGATGCAGCTCTCCCAAACGGGGACGTATTCCCCAACGGCGCGTGCGGAAGCCCAGTCGCGCAAACCGGCACCTGCCGAGTCCCGAGCCAGATTCTGGACTTTCGGCTTGACGCTGCTCAAGGTCCTGGGGCTTGCCGCCTTCGCGTTCCTCCTGTTCGGCCCGCTTGCCAATCTCGTTCTGTGGTCGGTCGCGGAGCGGTGGTATGCGCCGTTCAAGCTGCCGGTCGCTTATGGCATGCGTTACTGGGAGGTGGTCTTCCGCCCGACGGGCGACGCCATGTCGTCGCTGGTGACGAGCGTCAGCATCGCCTGCCTGACGGTCCTGGTCGCACTCGCGGTGTCGGTTCCGGCGGGATATGCTTTGGCGCGCCTCAGGCTGCCCTGGCGCACGGCTCTGATGATCCTCTTCCTCCTGCCGCAGGCCTTTCCGTCGGTGGCGATCTACATCAACGTCGCCCGCGTCTTTTATGGTCTGGGCTTGACGGGAACGATCCCCGGCGTCGTTCTCGTCCACGCCGCGCACGGTCTGGTCTATTCCGTCTGGATCGCCGCCGCCGCCTTCGCGGCCGTGGACCGGGACCTTGAGCTGGCCGCACGCAACATCGGCGCATCGCCTCTGCGCACGTTCTTCACCATCACGCTGCCGCTGGCTGCGCCTGGCATCATGGCGAGCGCGATCTTCGTCTTCCTGGAATCGCTGGACGAATTCACAGGGACGTTCTTCGTCGGTGTGCCCCAGGTGACGACCCTGCCGCTTCTGCTCTACAATGCGAGCATGGGCGGCAATTACCAGATCGCTTCCATCACGGCGCTCATCCTCCTCGTGCCTTCCGTTCTGTTCATGATCGTCATCGAACGCTTCCTGAAAGCCGACGTGTTGAGCAAGGTCGGCCAGTAAGACGTTAGAAACATCATGCTCAGAATCATCACCTGGAACATTCAATGGGGTCTGGGGATCGACGGAAGCGTCGATCTGAGGCGCCTGATCGACGAGGCACGTGCGCTTGCGGATTTCGATGTGCTCTGCCTTCAGGAGATCTCGGACAACTTTTCCGATCTGAAGGGCAACGACGGACGGAACCAGTTCGCCGAAATCGCAGGTCTGCTGCCGGACTTCACCGCCATTGAGGGCATGGCACTCGATATTCCGGATGGCACAGGAGGCCGGCGCCGGTTCGGGAATATGATTCTCTCCCGTTTCTCCGTGGCACAGGTGCTGCGATACACTCTGCCATGGGAGGCGGCCGCGACCCGCAACGTGCCGCGTCTCCTGCTCGAAGCGGTTGTCGAGACGTCCTCCGGCCCCCTTCGTGTCATGACGACTCATCTGGAATACTCGTCCGACAAGCTGCGGCGCGCGCAGGTCGAAGGCATCCGCGAGGCTCACCGCACCGCCTGTGAGCGCACCGTCACCCTTCGCGAGAATGGCCCCGGCACCTATGCACTGTTCCCCACGACGACATCGGCCGTGCTGACCGGCGATTTCAACATGCGGCCGGACGATCCGGTGAAGCAGCGAGTCTCGGAGACATTCGACAACGGGGTGCCTGCGCTTCTCGACGCATGGCAGGCGGCTCATCCGTCGGAGGCGCACCCAACATCGTTCTGTCTTTACGAGCAGTCGAACGGACCTCCCCATTGCTGTGACTTCGTGTTCGTGACGGAAGATCTCGCACCGAGGATCAGAAGGGTTCACTACGATCAGGAGACGCAGGCCTCCGATCATCAGCCTGTGCTGGTCGAACTCGATATTTGACAGAGCACAGCCTGGCGGATTCCTGACAAAGTGCCGTCAGCGCTCCGCCGATCGGCGCGGCCCGCTGTCGATCTGCTGGCCGATCAATGCAATCGCCTGCTGATAGACCGATGCTGCGTTCCAGGCCTGGATCACCCGGAAATTGGGCTCGCCGGGTTGATATCCCGCGCCTGCACGCCAGCCATGGGCCTTGAGGAAATTGGCTGTCGCGGTCAGGGCATCCGCCGTGTTGTCGAGATTGCCGCCGTTGCCGTAGTTCAGGATGCTCTTGGGCATGAATTGGGTCTGACCGATCTCCCCGTGCATGGAGCCGCGCGCACTGCTTGAGAGCATGCCGCGGTCGATCAGGGTCAGGGTTGCGTAAAGCTGATCTGTGAAGAATTCCGACCGTCGGCAATCATATGCGAGGGTCGCTACGGCCGACAGTGTATGCTGGTTGCCGCGCTGGCTCCCGAAGGCCGTCTCCATGCCCCAGATAGCGATGAGCGGCCCTGGCGGGACGCCGTAGCGCTGCTCGAGATTGGCGAAGAGCGCCGCATTCGATTGCTTGAGCGAGCGCCCGCGCGAGACGATGGCCGAGGCGCCGCGCTTGGCCATGAACTGATCGAGCGACAGCCTGAAACTCTTCTGGCCGCGGTCGGCCCGGATGGTGGCAGTGGCATAATTCGTCGCCATGAGAGCGGAGATGGTTCCCGGACTGATTCCGTTGGCCCTCGCTTCGACGGCGAATTCCCGCTTCCACTCGTCGAAGCCGGCCGCGCTACTACCGCATTGCGCAGCCCTCACCGCGCCGGCCATTCCGAAGAGCGATGTCAAGGCCGTGAAGGCGGCGATCCCGTTTTGCCAGCCCCTCATCATTCCGGTCTCCTCCCACGTCGTTTAACCGGATGAAACGTTGCCGCATCATCCCGGCCAAGTTGAGGCATCATTGTCAAGCTTCGTAACGCTTAGTCGAGATGAACGGTTCCCAAGGCGAAGCCCGTTTTGTCGTGGGTGATCCAGACGGCTCCGTCTCCGAGCATCATCCCCTTGTCCCGGACGAAAACACCCTCGAACGTGGATTTGGCGACCGCCTCCCGGACGGGGGCGTTCATGACGGTCTCTTTCGCAGCGATCAGCTGATCGCTGTTGCGGATGCTGCGCCTGACCCTGCCGGTCACCGCCAGCGGATAATGGGTCACGCGGGAGAGGAGTTCGGCATCCCCGGATCGGAAGGCGGCCTTCACGCGCCTGAAACCATAATAGGCCGCATAGGGATCGAAATTCAGAGCGCGATAGCTGGCCTCGATCTCAGATGTCAGCTTGGGCCGCGAGAATCCGGATTCCGGTGTTCTGACCGGCAGGTCCAGGGAGCGCCGCAGTTCCCGCACGAGGAGGTTCAGCGCTCTGTGGCGGTCGTAGAGTGTCTGGAGTTCCGGTGAGCGCGTCTTGCCGGATCCGGTTGCGAGCGATCCCGTGATCTCCTGTTTGATGGCCTTTGCGTCCGACCCAATGTTGCGCCATTCCCGTGATTCAGCCGCTTCTTCCAATTCCGCGTCGAGCAGATTTCTGGCGATCCAGACTCTTTCCTCGACCTCGGCCAACACTTCCTCATGCGAAGGCCTGAAACCGGGGCCGCGCCCGAGATCGGAGGGCAGGGCCTTCATGGCCTCCTGGGGCTTGGGACCCTTCGGCTCATCGGACGGATACCGCGGATCGATCTTGTAGGTCCGCCCGTAGACCCTGACGAAGAATGGATCTGCCTGAGCCGGAAGAGCGACGAGGAGCGTCAGCAGGCAAGCGAACAGTCCGAGGATTCTGGCGGTCATGCCCGTCATCGCGTCTCCGCTTGATGAGGAAATCGGCCGGCGCATCGCCTACTCCGACTTCAGAGGGTGAAACGGTAGAACGACATGTGGCCAAACTTGCGGCGGCTACAATCGAGCGGCCAGCAGGGGCGTTAACGGACCTTTCGCTTTGTGCTCCGCGACGGCGTCTGCAGGCGATATCGTTGCATGTCGGTGCGGTCGCGGTTCGCGATCTTGTCCTGCCGCTCGCCGGTCAGGACCGCAACGATGTCGTCACGCACCACCGGAAAGATCCGGTAATACTGGTGACTCTGGAAAATCCTGTCTCGGGTCGATGGCGTCGCTGATATCCACTGCGGTGACCTTGTCGCTGATCATCGCCATGTTCTCCGATCCGTCCACACCTAGGCGGGGGCCATTGAACTTGGTCATCGAGCTCAAGGTCGAGAGGATCCAGTCCTTCTGCGTATGATACACGGTCACGCGATTGCCGAGGCGCGGCAGATATCGCAACTCTCTGACGTCGTCGAAGGCATCCTCGTCTTCATCCGCTGCAGCGAGGACGATCTGATCGAAGGTCCGGCGCAGCCGGTTGGGATCGGGCGCCTCGGTTGGCAGGGCTACCAGAGCCGGGAAGGGACGATCCTCGGCATCCATCGCGGGAGCGTCGACCGTGCGAACGTATTCGCGCGGCTCGCCCTGAGGCACCTGCATCAAGGCCTGCACGGCATAGCGGAACGCATAATTCCCCATGCTGTGGCAGATCAGATGCAGCGGCTGGCGGCACATATCCCGGCGGGGAAGATTGTCGATGAAGTCGTAGAGAATGCGCATCGTTCGGGCAATGGCAACGCCAGAGGCCCGCGCAGTACCGCGATCGTGAAAATAGTCATTGTAGGGCAGGGGCGTCGGCAGAGCTGAGCCAATGGAAGGCCAGGTGAACGAGAACACGTTGGCATCGATGCCGTAGAAATTGATGATCGTTGCGGCGCGCTCGATGGCTTCCTTGAAGGTGTTCGAAAAGCCGTGAATTACGACGAAGGTGGGGCGCCCTCCCTCCTGCATGTCCTGCCGCAGTTTTTCGAAGATGTCGCGGCTACCTCGCTGGATCGTCGGTCCGAAGAGTTGTTCCGGTGCGACATAGAGCGAGCCCGGAACGAAGCTGGAATTCGTTGCGGTGACACTCGCCTCTGCGCTGCCGAACCTCACCGCCGTGCCATCGATGGGTCCGGGCTCCGAACCGAAATCGATGATCGCAGCGCCGCTCGCGTCGGTGAGCGGCATGCGATTGGTCGCGAAATAGACCGTCACATTCTGCGCCATGGCCTGTCTCTCCACCCAAGGGTAGCGTCTCACGACCAAGGCTGTGAGTCATCCAGCCGGCGCTGAGACAGCGCCGGCTGGCAATGGCTCACTCGGGTGAAGCTAGTTCACTTTGCGCAGGACGGCGTTGCCATCCTCCAGAATCCGCTGCGCCGCGTCGTTGATCGAGATCTGACCGAAGGCGACCTGATCGGCCACCTTACGCATGACATTGTTGTCGAACTCGACGGCTCCGATGGGCACCGGCGGAGGATAATCGCTCACCTTGTCGGCGAGGAGATTGACGTAATCCACGGTCGCGCGCTCGACCTCGTTGAGGTTGGGCAGGATGGCCTCGCGCACCTTAGGCGACATCGGCACACCGCGTTCGACACCGAGAATCTTACCCGCTTCGATGTCGTTGACGAAGAAGCTAATGAAGGCTGCCGCCTTGTCCGGATTCTTGCTTGTGGACCCAATGCTCCAGATGAGAGCCGGACGGTAATAGTGACCGGATTTCGTGCCGGGTCCGGACGACGGCACCATCGTGATCCCAAGCTTGTTCTTGGTGAGAAGCTGATAGCCGATGAGCTGGTTCGAATAGGTGAGACCCATGGCCGATTTGCCAAGAGCCAGCGAGTTCCGCTCGATCTGGTTCTGGTCCAGCGTCTGCACATCGGCCGGAACGCAGCCGTTGCGCTTGCGCAGATCTTCCCAGTAGCTGAACCACTCCTTTGCGTCGTCCATGGTGAAACCGAGCTTGGCATCCTCCGTGTAAAGGCGCTTGCCGCGCTGGCGCAGCCAGACGTCGAACACGTAATGATACCGGGCGCCGTAGGGAGCCCCCCAGTAATCGGGACGTCCGACCGCCTTGGTGAGATCGACTGCCATGTCGGCAAACTGCTTCCAGGTGGTCTCGTGGGTCGGCGGCTTGATGCCGGCCTTCTCGAAGACCGTCTGGTCGTAGAAGAGGGAGAATGAATTGAGGCCCAGTGCAACGCCGTAGATCTTGCCGTTTGCCCGGCAGAGGTCGACCATCTTTTCGCCGAAGCTGGAGATGTCGAGTTGCTTGCCAACGAAGTCGTCCATGGGCTTTGCGGCACCGCGCCCGGCATAATCGGCGAGACTGCTTGGTTCCAACTGGAATACGTCGGCAATGTTGCGTCCCGCCATCTGGGTGCCGATCTTCGCCCAGTAATCGGCGCCGACAGGTTCACCGGCGATCTCGATGCCGGTGCGTTCAGTGAATAGCTTGCCCACGTCGGTGGTGCGCCTTGCCCGGTCGGGGGACCCCCACCAAGTGGCACGCAGCTTCACGGCCTCTCCTTGAGCCCAGCTCATGCCAGGCGCATTGACGGCGGCGGCCCCGCCGAGCGCCAGAGCGGATTTCAGTAAGGTACGACGATTAAGATCAGTCTTCATGGCTTCCTCCCATTCGCTTCTCACATCATTCTTCGCGAGGGAGCGAGAAGCACGCTCCTCGACGAGTGTTGTTATAGAAGTCAGGTCGCGCTGGCCGGGCGGTCCCGCACCTCTTTCAACATTTGACAAAATACGGCTGCATCGACCCGGAACTGTTCGGGGCTGTCGTCCCGGACGAATTCCAGCATCGCGAAACGGTCTCTGGGCCAGCGCGTCGCCGGCGCTTCGGTCAGGATCCTATCCCAGTACGCCCGCTGAGCGGCCAACGGATAACGCTTCTTCTCGCTGTCCCATGCGAAAACATGGACATGCGATGTCTCAGTTCCGATCGCGCGACTCTCATCGAGAGCGTCCTCAAGAGGCAGGCCGGGACGCGGCTGCCAGTAGAGAAACGTGTTGGGATCGCCGATCTCCTTGATGAGCCGCTGGCTCGAGGCGAGAGCGTCCGTCAGGGAATTTGGGTGATATTCGAGGGAGAGCGTGATGGACGCATCATCCGCCAGCCGGGCCATGCGCCGGATCAGCGAGACGGTGTGCTGACGCTCCTCCGCAGAATAGGTCACGGAATCGCGGTTGCGGTGTCCCGGCCAGATGCGGATGTTCGGCGCGCCGAGAGCCTGTGCTGTTTCGAGGACAACGGCGAAGGCGGCCTCATTGTCGCTTGGCGGTGCAATGTAGGACCCGTATGAGATGACGGAGAGATCCGCATCTTCGGTCATGTGCCGGACGCGACGTGCGAGGTCGAATTGACCGGGAGGAACGTGAACGTCGCCCGCCCATTCGATCCCCTCGATGCCGCACTCCGCGGCAAGCTCGACGATGGCCTCAGGCGCGAGCTCGCGGAATGTGACAGAGCACAGGCCGGGCCGGAACGACGTCATGCCATTGTCTCCAGCGCGCTTGCGGTGATGGCGGAGCGCAAGGGAAGCCCTCTGACAAACCGCTCGATCTCCTCGACGATGAACTCGCCAAGCCGCTCCCGTTCATTGCCGATGGCGCCGGCAATATGAGGCGTGAGAAAGACGTTCGGAAGATCGTAGAGGGCAGAGGATGCCTCCGGGACTTCCGGATAGGTAACATCGATGATCGCATCGATGCGGCCCGTGCGCAGCTCGTCGATCAGGTCGTCCTGATTGACGATGATGCCTCGTGCCGTGTTGATGAGCGTGGCTCCATCACGCATGAGCGCCAGATGTCTGCGGTCGATCATCCCTTGAGTCGACGGCAGGGCAGGAGCATGAATTGAGACCACACCCGAGAGTCGCATCAACTCGTCCAGCGAAACGCTCTCCGCGCCGAGAGCCGCAGCCTCTCGAGCACTGACATACGGATCATGAAGAACGACCCTGAAGTCGAACGGCTCCAGAAGATCGATGACGCGGCGTCCGATGCGCGAGGCCCCGACAATGCCGATCGTACGCTTGAAATTTCCAACCGGTTGCGAGGTTAGGGGAAAGGTCCGGTTGCGGTTCCTGTCCGAGCAGTAGATGTCGCGAAAGCGGAAGACCTGCTTGTTGGCGAAGATGATGGCCGCGAGCGTGAACTCGGCGACGGGGACGGCATTCGCCTCGGCGGCGTGAGTCACCGTGATCCCCGCATCCAGCACATCCGGCGACAGGAACCCTTTGACGGTGCCCGCCGCATGGGCGATCAGCTTCAGCTTCGGCGCCAATTCCAGAATGTCTCGTCCGATGGCAGGACAACCCCAGCCGGTGATGAGGATCTCTGCCTGGCGCAGCACAGCGGGTCCTGACCCTTGCGTGAACGACCGGAGGGGATTCGGGGCAAGGATGGTGCATAACCGTTCAAGCCGGTTCAGCAACTCTGGCGTGAGGACACCCTCCGTCCGGGTGGGGTCCATGGCGAGCGCGACGTTATAGGGGCGGGTCACGGTGCCATCCTCCAGGCGAGAGCACCGACGCGCTGGCTGCCTCGTGAAAAGAGAGCCTCGAGCTTGTCGATTCTCGGTGCGGTTGGAATGTCTTTCCAGATCCTTGTCACATTTGCCGGGTCGGGCAGGGCGACCGCCGCCGTCGTTAAAACCGTTTCCCCGCTCGGGATTTCGCCACGGAGCTGAGGCACGAATGTCTTCGGATACAGCAGGTTGGTATTGGGAGGAGCTTTCACTGCGATACCACGACGCTCGATCGTCGATCCCAGATCGGTGATGCCGCTGATATCGGTCGCACCGATGACCAGCGCAGTGCCGCTCCGCTCGTCGATCCGTTCCAGCATCCGGTATGCGTCCGTCCGTGGAATGGCGAAACCGCCTTCAGCAGTAGCCAGCGGACGAGGCGTTCTGATCCTATGGATACGGATATGCCATGGAGAAGCCGGGAGGAGCCACGTTTCCACCTCGACATCGGACCAGGGGCGCCATCGGGCATAGAGGGCACTCCCGGCTATGCGCGCCTCGTCATTGGTCTCGCGCACCCGGAAATGCCGGCCATCGTCGCTGAAGGCCAGTATCCCGTCGAGGGCCGCTCCCTCGAAGATGCGCTCATCGCTCTCGACGCTGAAGGCATAGCGGGAGGAATAGACGAACTTGGCATATTTCTCACTGCCGAACCGCATCTGGAGATTTTCCTGACCGGACGACAAGGCGATGACGTTCCCAGGTGTATGCATCATCACCATGCCCGGCTGCGGCTGAGGGGATGGCTCGGAGAACACGGGAGCTGGCGCTTCCTCCGTCGTCCAGAACGGGTGTGTCGCGGGCAGCGCAAGCGGCAGGAAGGCCTTGAAGGCCCAATAGGGAGAGCCTGCCGAATTGTAATTCTCCGACATCAATAGATTGGCGTAGCCAAATCCGACGGTGAGCACGCCGCTCCGGTCGGTAATGGGAAGCTTCGCCCACCAGCGCAGGTGGCGGAGATAATAGCCCTTCACCTCACCCCAGGGCAGCGCCTCCTCGTCCGCAAAAGCCAGCGCCGCCCAGAAACCGGCGCAGGCGAAGCGGTAGGTCATGCTGCGGCCGAAGACGAGGGTGCCGCCGTCATCCGCGAACCAGTGCCGGATATTCGGCGCGAACAGGCGCGCCCATTCACGGAACCGACGCTTCCGCCCCTCGTCCGTTGTCGCGAGGGCTGCGTAGATCAGCCCGTAGAAATGCATCGCAAACGGGATGTAGTGGTCGACGCGAGGAACATTGCCATCGCGGTACCAGCCGTCGCCGAGATAGAACGCCTCCAGTTCCCGAAGATATTGCTCGGTGAGCGTGCGGTCGAAGTCGATGCCGACCCGCTCGAGGCCGAGATCGATCATCACCCGGAAGAATTTCCAGTTGTTGTCGGCGAACTGGTGAGGGCGAGCCTCCAGCAGATAGGTCGCGACGTTTCTTCGCGCCGTCTCATCGAGAGGATCCCAAAGATGTTCCGGCACTAAGCGGAGCGCAAAGCTGAGCGCTGCCAGCTCCACCATCCTCTGGTCGCGGTCGGTGACCTTGCCCCAATACTCGGGATGCTCGGGATCGGTCCCGTTCGCGAGGCCCTTCGCGTAGAGCGGCCAATGGGGGAAGTCTCCACCGCCGGCGGCATAGGGCACCAAGCCCCAGAGCGGCCGTGCAAAGCCTTCCAAATCCGCTGCCGCCTGATCGAAATGGGCCGCCGTGGCACTGAGGCTCACACGCGCGCCTCCTTCCGAGAAGGCAGGCAGAAGCGGATTGAAGAGATCCAGAAGCGCCTTTTCGACATCTTCTCTGGTTTTGAGCGGGTTGCCGGCGAGAGGATTGGCATGAGCAGGGGCATAGGTCATGCCGAGAGCACTCCATCTTCGATCTGCTTGGATTGCGCCTGCACCGTTGCGCCCTCGACCAGCTTGACGGCCAGTTCCACCTTGCGCGGCCCGGCACTGGGATCGGCGATGCGTCGCTGCATGAGGTAATAGGCCTCTTGCCCGATCGCCTCCCGATCGACATGCATGGTTGTCAGGCGCGGCATGGTCATGGATGCGCAGGGGAGGTCGTCAAACCCCATTACGGCGAAATCCTGAGGAATCGAGAGATGATGATTGGTGACGGCTTCCATGACGCCAATGGCCATCATATCGTTCATGCAGAAAGCCGCGGTGAAACCCTGGTCCTCAAGGAGGATCGCCTCCATCGCTTCGCAGGCCGCCATACTGGTCCGCGATGAAGATGAGGGCAACTGGACGATACGCGTTCTCACGCCGTGCTTCGCAGCCGCCGACTCAAAGCCGCGGATGCGCTCCCGGATGGTGTGCCGGTGAGACATCGTGAAATGAAGGATGTTCCGGTGGCCTGTAGCAATGAGATGCTCGGTCGCAAGCCGCGCTCCGTAGAAGTTGGCCGGTGACACGCAGTCGAATTGAAGATCGGGATCGTTTCCGTTGACCCAGACAGTCGGGATATTGGACTCTCTGAGCCAGCCACAGAGATCTTCCGGTGGATCAATGCCGACAAGGAAGATGCCCGTCGCTTCGGTTTCCGACAGGGTTTGCTTTAGCTCGGATATTTTCAGGGAAGAGGATCGAACCAGTCGCGGCAGGAGCATTCCACCCGAACGGCCGGCAGCGCCCCGCAGGCCACTGAGAATCCCCTCATAGAAGACGCCTAGTCCTCCTGTTGCCTGATCGACCGAGATGACAGCGACCGACCGTTGGTTCTGCGGTTGAGCACTCGGCACCGGGCGGACATTGTAACCGAGCTCCGAGGCAATCCGGATCACTTCGTCTCGGACATTCGTGCTGATGCCGGGTTCGTTCGCGAGGACACGCGATACGGTGCTCACGGAAACGCCGGCGAAGCGGGCGATATCCGTCTGTCGCGGGCGACGGCTGAGGCTAACTCTCGTCATATCCTCCCCACTGTTTTTCTTCATTGCATAGATTTGTTGCGCAGTAGGCGGTCAGTTGCAATCCTCATGCAAATGCAAATTTTTGCATTGCTAGATTTGAGATTGCACCGCGGCTGCGCTTGTCTCGAGGAGATGATCCTGAGCGAAGCGATAAGCGGCTAGCCCCGCACCCGGCCGACCTGAGTTCCGATCAAGGCAGCTGAGACAATCGCAAGGCAGCCCAGGATGAGGGAGAGTGTCGGGACGATGCCGAAGTAGAGATAATCGGCGACGGAAGAGAAGACGATCACGACATAGCTGAGAGGGGCGAGGATGCTTGCCTCGGCTAGTTGATGAGAGCGGAGGAAGCAGAACTGGCCGACTTGGGCGAGCACGCCAATGATGAGGAAGGCGGGCAGATCGCTCAAACCCGGGGGAACCCAAACGAGTGCCGCCGGGATGGCAGTCAGAATGGCAAGGCCAAGAGCGTGAAACACCATCAGGACGACGGCGTGTTCGCCGGTGAGGCGACGGGTCTGGACGACGCTGAGGGAGCCGAACAGGACCATGCCCAGGGCCGCCAGCAGGCCCCAGTCCCAGCTCATCGATCCGGGCTTCACGATGAACAGCACGCTGACGAAGCAGATGGCGGACGATATCCAGTGCCGCCGCAGGATGCGCTCTCCCAACATGACCGCAGCAAGCCCCAGAATGACGAACGGACGAGTGAAGCCGATCACAGTCACGAGGGTCAGGGGCAGGGCGGCCGTGGCCGCATAATTGCAGCACAGAGCCACCGTGCCGCACAGCACCCGACCGACATGCCCCTTCACCCGCTGGGTATTGAAGACCTCGATGCGGTAACGCCAGACGAGCGGCGCAATAAGCAAAATACCGACGACGGCACGGAAGAAAACGAGCTGGATCGCGGGAAAGGTTGCGCCAGCCTGCTTGATGACACCCATCGAGATGACGACGAGCACCATGTCCACCAAGGCAAAGACCGCCCCCTGTCGGTTGGCGACATGCCGGTCCTTGACATCGGTTGGAGGCATCATGACGGAGGAGGGCCTGATTTAGGCAGGCCTGACATGGAGTAGGCTGCTGGGGCAGTCTCGTTCGATGCCGTTAATATCAGCTTATCGGCTGCAAGAGGCGGCCAATAGAGGCATGCGGACTTGCTCCGGTCCCCCGGGCCCGAGAAGATGGCTACCGCCGCTCGATCACCGTATATTCCGCGTCGATCACGTCATCCTGAGGACGAGACTGGGTCCGGTTCTGCGGGCGAGGGCGGACCTGACGCACACGCCGGCGAAGGTAGAAATACATGGCCGCGCCGCCGGCAAGCATCAGGGGGAGCAAGACAAAGAGGCCGATCAGCATCATTGCCAATAGGGCAATGCCCGCCGCAGCCACGGCCAAAATTCTCACCAGAATGGTCAGAATGCCACCGGAACGGGTGGTCATCATTCGTGTCCTAAAAACCGCGTAGTCCAAAATGGATCTTCCAATTGCGGGAGCGCTCGTCGGCGCAAGAGCAAGAGAGGTGTCCGACATCGCGAGCGGCGCCCCGCTCGCCAGAGGGGCCCGGACCCCTAGGCCACGCTAATGTGGGCGGAGAATTGGGCGGATGCAAGGCCGAGGACAATAGTCAGAAGCAGATTGGAGTGGAACGCATTCTGGACCTCTGAGAGTCTGACTCAGAAAGACCGTTCTGGTTTCAGGGCCTTACAAGCCTTCTGGTCAGTATCCGGATATGGGCGATGAAGACCCAGGCCACCGCGCTCTCAATGGAGGCTTCGAAGTCCTTGGCC
>NZ_JBVVAK010000159.1:0-16409 GCF_055792825.1 Microvirga sp. GN3 | reverse complement strand
CGCCGGGATCTGAGCGGGGGGCGCCCGGTAACGGGCGTCCCTACCGCAAAAAGCACGTCTTCCAATTGCACGGGGTGAATGCCGCCGAGGAGCCGGTGCTGCGCAAGAAGCTGCGGCGCCAGGATCTCATCGCCTTCTTTACGAAGCTGCCGCCGACGGTGGTCGGCATCGAGGCCTGCGGCGGCTCGCACCACTGGGCGCGCTTGCTGCAGTCGCTCGGCCATCAGGTGAAGATGATCGCACCGCAGTTCGTGAAGCCATATGTCAAGCGTGGCAAGAACGATGCGGCTGACGCGGAAGCCCTATGCGAGGCCATGAGCCGGCCGAGCATGCGCTTTGTGCGGGTCAAAACGGCGGAGCAGCAGGCTGCTCTCATGCTGGTAGGCCTGCGCGACCGGCTGATCCGTCAGCGCACCCAACTGACTAATGCGATCCGTGGTTATGCGGCCGAGTTCGGATTGGTTGCGGCGAAGGGGCTGGTGAAGATCGAGCCGCTCTTGGAGCGCATCCGAGAGGATGACACGCTGCCGGCACTGGCGCGGGAGCTATTTGATCTCCACGCGCGGGAGTACACGCACCTGCAGGCGCAGTTGGAGGAGATCGAAGACAAGCTGATGGCCTGGCACCGCGCCGATGAGCGCAGCCGACGCTTGGCCAAGATCCCCGGGGTGGGCCCGATTGGTGCTACGATGCTGGTGATGAAGACACCCGCCCCTGAGGTCTTCCGATCGGCGCGCCACTTTGCCGCCTGGCTCGGCTTGACCCCGAAGGATCATTCGACCGCCGGCAAGGTGCGATTGGGGGTGATCACGCGCGCCGGGGACGAGGCCTTGCGCAGCGTGCTGGTCGTTGGTGCCACGGCCGTGATCCGGCATGCTCAGCGAAGCCAAACCAGGGCGTCGCCCTGGCTCATCGCGCTGCTCAAGCGCAAGCCGCCGAAGCTGGCAGCGGTGGCCCTGGCCAATAAGATCGCGCGGATTGCCTGGAAGCTAATGGTCTCCGGCGAGCACTACGCAGCGCGGGTTAGTCCCGTCGGATCGGGTGGTGCGGCGTAGATTGCGGCCCGGCACGATGAGCCGATGACCTGCTCTCGTACGGAGCCGATGACGGAACTTGCAAGGTGACGAGGAGATGGTGTGATCGATCGATCCTAATCCCGAGACACTCCGAATGTGCCATTGGCCCTTCAAGGTCGCGTAAGTGTTTGGAACTCGGGTGGCGGAACCCATCTTGGCCAGCGTTCATGTGCGAGCGCAACAACACAGGCCGGACATATGAACGCAAGCGATCTGATCAAACAATGCCCAAATCTTCTTGCGGGGCGGGGGCCGTCCACATATGGCACATCGACGAAACTTACATCAAGGTCCGCGGCCGTTGGATGTACCTTTACCGCGGAATCGACAGCAACGGCGACACGGTGGAATTCTGGTTCAGTGAGCGGCGCAATCTGGCTGCGGCCAAGCGGTTCCTGCGCAAGGCACTCAAGCGGCATGGCCGGCCCGAGAGGATCGTCATCGATGGCAGCCAAACCAACCGCGAAGCCATCCTGTCGTGTGATGCCGAGAGCCGGCTGCAGGACCGCTCAAGACGTCGGCTCAAGCCGATCGGGATCCGGCAGAGTCAATACCTCAATAACCGCATCGAGCAGGATCACCGCGCGATCAAACGCCGCGTGCGTCCGATGCTCGGCTTCAAGTCCGTTGACAGCGCCCACGTGATCTTGGGTGGCATCGAGTTGATCCATATGATGCGCAAACAGCAGGCGAAATATGCCTGCAATCAGCAGCTATCGCTCGCCGAGCAGTTTCACCTGCTCGCCGCATGAGGGCGGCACGATGCACCTGCTGCTTTCTTGTCTCTGTTCCGGATTTGCGACAGAACCAACGGCCAGACTGATCACCTCAGCGGGGAAACGGTGGCGGGCATAGAGCGGCTGAGAAGATTTCTTCATGCCCTCTCATACAGCTGCATCCGATTGCAGTTCGTTAATGTGACGATGCCTCGGCCCGATCGTGTGCGAGCTCGAGGGGCCGGGGCCGACCTTGTAGAACTCGTCCGCTACGGTCATGACCGGCCCCTTCGATGTCTTGACGACATCGAGATCCGGCGAGAGAGCCGAACTCATCTTGAGACCGGCCTCGCCTCCCGCGGCTTCCCTCTTGGCCTGCTGCGCGGCGGCCTCCGTCGCGGCCTGTTGGGCCCGGGCCTCTGGAGCCCCTGTCGTGCCGGTCATCACGGCTGCAGCGCCGATGGCGGCGTTGCGCATGAGAAACGCCCGGCGGTCGATGCCTGAGGGGGAGCTGATCGGTTCTGACGATGCCGAAAACAGATCGTCGTCCTTGCCGGAGCGGGTCATGAGCGCGTCCTCCTGTTCGAGGCATGGAGACGCCACATGGATTCGAGGCGGCTCCGCTCTCACTCCTGACGGAAGAATTTCTTCTTCCTTTGGAAACATTCTAGGGATGCCGGGAGGGCGTGCTTGATCGAAACGGACAATCGCTTGACAGTTTGAGCCCAACCGTTCCTGTTTCGCCTCGTTGGGCGGGTTCGGGCCGATCGGAATGTCCCCCCGAACAACCGCTAGTCATCGGCTTCGCCGGGCCGGCTCACGGGTGTAGGATCAAGTAGGATTAATGAGTACCCTCCCGCTGAAACAGGATGAGGCGCCTCAGGAGGGCAATCCGAGGTCATTATGGGAGGAAGCCCATGAATGCTCTCTGGCTACACATGACACCCCAGGATTGGATCGCGCTGGGGCTGATCGCCTTGGTGCCGCTGCTCATGGCCGTCGCGATCTGCCTGATCCGCAGCGAGGTCAAGCAGGTTGCACGCCATACGCCGATTGTGCGCCCGAAATCCGAACCGCCGCCGCTCCGGTTGAAGGCAACCGAAGTTCAGCGTGAGCAGTGGCGAAAGGGGAAACAGCGGCACCCGCGCGCGATCATGGATCTGGCAGATGACATCGAGACGCTCCTGAACCGGGTCAAGGCTGGCGGCTAGCTTGAAGCCGGGTCCAATTCCCACTCTCGCCGCCACCACAGCGCCAGCAGGAATGACCCGAGGAGCTGCACGAGCCCATAGACGATGACCGCCGTGGCCGCCGCCGTGCCGGCGAACGCGCTGGCCGTGATCACCAGGCCAAGACCGACGTTGCGGATCGCGGTCGTGAGCGCCACCGCCTTGCGGTCACCGCTCCCCGGACCGCCGGCCATCCACCCGGCCCCGAGGCTGATGCCAAGCAGGACCAGCATGGCCATGATCCCGCGGGGGCGGAGGATATCCAGCAGCTCGGAGAATTGGGATGTCAGGATGAGCGCCAGGGTGGCCGCATTGAGGGCCTTGCTGACCGCGACAACAGGGCCGAGCCACCGTGCCGCCCGATCGGGCCACCGCTGGCCGATGGCGAGCCCACCGCAGAGTGGGAGGAGTTGGGTCACTACGATGACCGCAAGCATTCCGAGCGGGTCGACATGCAGGTCCGCTCCCCCGGTCGTAAGGGGCAATAAGAGGAAGAGCAGCAGCGGCGCCAGGATCACCGACGAGCCGGCCAGGATCACCATCAGTCCGACCGAGGTTGCGGTGGTGCCGCGGGCAAGCGCTGTCAGCGGAGGGCCATAGGGGGCACCCGGACACACGGCGAGGATCAGGATCCCGGCGGCGATCAACGGGTCGGCGTCCACCAGAAGGATGAGGATGACGGCAGCCGCCGGAACGGCGACGTAATTGGCCAGCCCAGCCCCAAGAAGCTGCTTCCCGTCCTTTGCCGCGCCCATTACATCGGAAAGCCGGACGCCGAGTCCGGTGGCGACGCTCATTTCGATCAGCGTGACCGACACGAGAAGGCTGATCGCCTGATCCAGGCTCATTCCTGGGTCCTCGGTGCTGCGTCGCAGCGGTCATCATCGCGCTCATCGGCCCGACGGGCTTGACGCTTGGGGACAGATCATTGACCGGATCGGACAGCGGGAACGGAAACTGTCAAGTGTCCTGCGCCTGCGGCTGCGGCTTAAACTGTCAAGAGATTGTCCCCGCGGGTCAAGCACGCTGGTCCCGCGAGCCTAAAATGACCGCACGCGCTGTCGATTCAAGTGCGCGACGCATAGTCTTTCCCGCCGGCTCGCGCCCGGAGTTGTCCAAGGAGGATCACGCAACCGGACATGTCGAAGGAAGGTCCTGAGCGCCCAGTAGGATGTGGGTGATGCGGCAGCGGCGTGGCTGCCAGAAAGCGGAGGAGCGATGGAAATCTCGTTCACCCCCGGGGCAGACGAACCGTCGTCCGCACAGGATATCAGCCCCCTTGCCGAGGATTTGCGCCGGGTGCTTCGGACCGAGCTGCTCAAGGGCACATGCTCCGCGAATAGCATCGCCCGCCTCTTCTCGATGCACCACCGCACCATGAACCGACACCTCAACGCTGAGGGTTTCGCGTTCCGGCAGGTGGCGAACCAGATCCGCTTCGAGATCGCATGCGAGTTGCTGGAAAATACCGACATGGCACTGAGCCAGATCGCGGCTATCCTGAGATATTCCGAACTGAGCGCGTTCACGCGCGCCTTCCGGCGCTGGTCTGGACAGACGCCATCGGCATGGCGCAGCAATCATCCCCGAGTCCGAAAATCGCGGCGGCTTCGCAAACTGCGTCGCCTCCGTGCGGATTCCGGCGACCGCTCGAACGATCTTCCCTGAAAATGGTCATCCCACGAGCGGCAGGAGACGGTGCGTGCGGCACCGCCAGGGACGGAGGGCGATCCTGCTCACTTCCGGCATGGCAGTCCAAAACTGTCAATGCAATGGCCCAACAGGTCAAGCATCACGGCTGGAAAGGACCATACTCACCTCTGCAAACAGGCCGGGCCATCACGGATAGGGGCGTGAGTCCTGTTCCTGCACGTCGCGTCGCATACCCGGCAGCCAATGGCGCCAGCCCATCGCGTGCACAACGGGGAGGCAATCATGACGGTTGCGGTCACAGGCCAAGGCGTGTCTCAGGATCAGAGGCGGCACGATAAGTACGACCGGCTCGTGGCAGTCGCGCAGTCCCTGCCGAGGCTGAAGGTCGCCGTGGCGCATCCCTGCGATGCGGCCTCGTTGAGCGCCGTGTTTGAAGCGGCCGGGCTCGGCCTGATCGAGCCGACCCTCGTCGGGCCACAGGCTAAGATCGCGGCCGCTGCCCAGGCGCTCGGCAAGGACGTCTCCGCCGCGCGCATCGTCGATGCCCCTCACAGTCATGCGGCGGCAGACGAGGCCGTCAATCTCGTGCGATCCGGGCAGGCGGAAGCGCTGATGAAAGGAAGCCTGCACACGGACGAACTCATGGGCGCCATCGTTCGCCGGGAGGGCGGGTTGCGCACGGCGCGCCGGATCAGCCATTGCTTCGTCATGGACGTCCCGACCCACGACACGGCGCTCATCATCACCGATGCCGCGGTCAACATCGCACCGACCCTGGAGGACAAGGTTCACATCGTCCAGAACGCCATCGACCTTGCAAAGGCGCTGCGGGTCGACCCGGTGCGGGTGGCGATCCTGTCGGCGATGGAGACGGTGAACCCGAAGGTGCCCTCGACCATCGAGGCCGCAGCGTTGTGCAAGATGGCTGACCGCGGGCAGATCACGGGCGGGATTCTCGACGGTCCGCTCGCGCTCGACAACGCCATCGATCTCGGCGCCGCGAAGATCAAGAAGATCGAGTCGCCGGTCGCGGGACAGGCCAATGTTCTCGTGGTGCCGGACCTCGAGGCCGGCAACATGCTGGCGAAGAGCCTGACCTTCCTCGCCGATGCCGATGCCGCCGGCATCGTGCTCGGCGCCCGTGTTCCGGTCATCCTCACAAGCCGGGCCGACTCGACGATCACGCGGCTGGCGTCCTGTGCCGTGGCCTCGCTCGTGGCAGAGGCGCAACGCAGGCAACTCGCCATCCCGGAGGTGTGAGCCATGACGCCCGTCCTCATTATCCTCAACGCCGGGTCATCGAGCCTCAAGTTCCAGATCTACGACATGTTCGACGGCATGGAGCCCCGGCTTGTCTGGAAGGGCCTCTACGAAGGGTTGGGAGGCGACGCGCACTTCGTCGTCAAGGACGCCGATGGGACAATTCTCGACGAGATGACGTGGGGCTCCGGCGACCGGATCGCGCACGAGGAGGCACTGATGCACCTCGTCTCGTGGTTGAGTCAGTTTCGGGCGGAACGCAAGCCCATGGCCATCGGGCATCGGGTCGTTCATGGCGGGGAGGCCTATTCCGCCCCGGTCCTTGTCGACGACACCGTCATCAACGCCCTGGAAACACTGGTGCCGCTCGCGCCGTTGCATCAGCCCCACAACCTGGAGCCGATCCGCATCGTCCGCCGACGCCTGCCGGGGATGCCGCAGGTTGCCTGTTTCGACACCGCCTTCCACCAGACGCAGCCCGACCTCGCGACCTTGTTCGCCCTGCCGCGCGAGATGCGGGAGCGCGGTGTGCGGCGCTACGGCTTCCACGGACTGTCCTACGACTATATCGCATCCGTCCTGAAAGACTCCGATCCGAAACTGGCCGAGGGGCGGGTCGTCGTCGCGCATCTCGGCAACGGCGCGAGCCTGTGTGCCCTCAAGGGAGGGGCCAGCGTCGCGACGACCATGGGATTTTCCGCCCTCGACGGCCTTCCGATGGGAACCCGCTGCGGCGCGCTCGATGCTGCCGTGGTGTTCTACATGCTGCGCGAGATGAAGCTCACCGCGGAGGAGGCCGAGAGTGTGCTCTACAAGAAGTCCGGCCTTCTCGGGGTCTCTGGCGTCTCGAACGACATGCGGACCCTGCGCTCCAAGGCGGCGAGCGACCCGAACGCCAGGCGCGCCATCGACCTGTTCGTCTATCGCATCACGCGCGAGATCGGCTCGCTCGTCGCGGCGCTGGGGGGGCTCGACGGGCTCGTCTTCACGGCCGGGATCGGCGAGAACGATGTGGCGACCCGCGCCGAGGTGATCGCCGGCCTCGGCTGGGCCGGGTTCACCCTGGATGAGGCGGCCAACGGCTCCGGCGGGCCGCGGATCTCCACCGGGTCCGGGCCGTCGGCGTGGGTCATTCCCACCAACGAGGAACTGGTGATCGCCCGGCAGACGGGCCGCGTGCTCGGCGCGACCCAAGCCAAACTCGCATCCTGAACAGGGAGAATGATGGCATGACGACGTTGCAAACCAAGCCAAACGAGAAGGCCCAGCAGGAGCTCGGGGACGAGATGTTCATGTCGGCCGCCGACCTGCGCAACTACATGGCCGAGATGCAGATGGCGAAGGCCATGAAGTCGGTCGACGGCATGGACCGCGCCGAGAAGGCGCGCCAGGACCTGACCAAGCGGCTCGCCGAGCCCATCGACCTGACGCCCGAGCGCATGAAGGAAATCTTGCTGCCGCTCAAGGCAAAGCTGCGGGCTGCGGCAGAGCGCGGCCAGACGGAGCTGATGGTCATGCGGTTTCCCAACGCGTTGTGCAGCGACCATGGCCGTGCCATCAACAACGCGGATCCATCCTGGCCCGACACGCTCACCGGCCGTCCGCGTCAGGCCTATGAGCTCTGGCGCGATCAATTCAGGGACGCAGGTTTCAAGCTTAGCGCGATGATCATCGAGTGGCCGGGCGGTCTGCCCGGCGATGTTGGTTTCTTCCTCAAGTGGGGCGACACCAAGCGGTAACGCAGTTCACCTCTGGAGAGTGCAGTCATGCCACGGATCGACCCCAAGATCGATGCCGAACAAAACGGTTTGCAGACACGCTTGACCGAGCTTGCCCACGCGCAGGCAAAGGTCACGCAGGTCTATCAGGAGCGGTGCGCGCAAGCGATGCAGCGGTACCTCGACGCAATGAAAGCCGCGAGCGAGCCGTTGAGGGATATGCCAACCCCTGCCGCGTCTCCGTTGAATTTCTGGCGAGACGCCAGCACCTATTGGCTCGACTGCACGCAGCGCTCGATCCTGTTCTGGGACACGTTGCGCCAGCGCGGCAACAATTGGCTTGAGCATGAGAAGGCCGGCAAGCCGCCGCTGCTCGACTTCGAGTGGGAGATGATTGCGGACGCCCGCACCTTCGAGCGGCCGACCAACTACGCTCTCGTGCGCATCGTTCCGCCCGAGGGCGTCGAGACCGATCCGGACCACCGCCCCTTCGTGATCATCGATCCACGGGCCGGCCATGGGCCGGGCATCGGCGGGTTCAAACAGGACTCGCAGGTCGGTGTGGCCCTCAAGGCAGGGCATCCGGTCTATTTCGTGATCTTCTTCCCGGAACCGATGCCCGGGCAAACCCTTGCGGATGTCTCCCGCGCCGAGGCGGAGTTCCTCCGCATCGTCGGCGAACGCCACCCGAAGACACGCAAGCCTGTCGTGATCGGCAACTGCCAGGGTGGCTGGGCCTCCATGCTCGTCGGTGCGCTCGAACCGGATCTGGTCGGCCCCATCGTGATCAATGGGGCGCCGATGTCCTACTGGGCCGGCAACGACGGCGAGAATCCCATGCGCTATGCCGGCGGCATCCTTGGTGGCACCTGGCCCGCGCTTCTCGCGAGCGATCTCGGCGCCGGCACATTCGACGGGGCGCATCTGGTCGAGAATTTCGAGTACCTCAACCCCGCCAACACCTATTTCAACAAGTATTATACGCTCTTTTCCAAGATCGACACCGAGCCGGAGCGCTTCCTCGAATTCGAGCGCTGGTGGGGTGGCTTCTTCCTGATGGACCGGCAGGAGATCCGGTGGATCGTCGAGAATCTTTTCGTGGGAAACAACCTCGCGGACGGCGACGCGGAATGGTCCGAGGGGCGCGCTTTCGACCTTCGGGCGATCCAGTCTCCGATCATTCTGTTCGCATCGCTCGGCGACAACATCACGCCGCCGCAACAGGCCTTCAACTGGGTCGCGGACATCTATCCGACGACGGAAGCCCTCAAGGCGAACGGGCAGGTCATCGTCGGCCTGATGCACAAGAGCGTCGGCCATCTGGGCATCTTCGTCTCGGGTGCCGTCGCCAAGCGCGAGCACTCCCAGATCGTCGATCTGATCGAATACATCGAGCATCTGCCGCCCGGTCTCTACGGCATGCAGGTCGAGGAGCAGGAGATAGATGGAAGCATTCGCTACGACGTGATGCTGACGGAGCGGCGGGTCGAGGACCTGCATGTCCTGCAGAAGTACGGCCGCAAGGACGAGATGCCTTTCAAGGCGGTCGAGGCGACCTCCGAGACCCTTGCCTCCGCCTACGAAACCTTCGTCCATCCCGCGGTTTCCGCGATGGCGACGCCCACGGGAGCAGCCGTGAGGCGGGCCATGCATCCGCAACGGGCGCAGCGCTGGGCGGTGTCGGATATCAACCCGTTCCTGTGGCCGCTGAAGGGCATGGCCGACATGGTCCGGGCGAACCGCGCCCCGCGTGACAACGATGGTCCGATGGCGATGATGGAGCAGTGGACGGCCGCTATGACGTCCGCCTCGCTGGACCTCTATCGCGACCTGCGCGATGCGACCGTGGAGAACACTTTCTTCCGCACCTACGGTCCGGCCGGCATCGGCATGGCGGCCGACGAGCAGGAAGCCGTTCCGGAGGAACCCGTCGATGCGCGCAGTGCCCCTGCGGTCAAAGAAGCGCTGTCGCATATCGAGGACGGCGACCGGACGAAAGCCGTCGTCCGCGCTGCGCTCCTGCTGATGAAGGCCGGAACCGGCCGGCGGCGTCTCTCGGCCATGAAGCGGGCCCGCGAACTCGTCGGCAAGGACATCGGCCTCCTCGACATGTCGGCGGAGGACGCTCGAGAGATCATCCGCGAGCAGTCCTACATCGTCGACTTCGAGCCGGTGAAGGCGCTCCTGGCGCTGCCGAAGCTGTTGCGGACACCGGGGGATCGGCGTGGGCTGCTTGATCTTCTCGACCGCCTGGAGGGCCAGATCGAGGCCAACGCCAAGCAGATCACACTGTTGGACGAGATCCGGCACCTCCTCTCCGTCGATGGCGTGGCAGGAGAGGAGAAGGTTGAACCAAATCCGGTGCCGCTGACGGAGCACCGGCCCGGGGACCGCCCCAAGGCGATGCCAAGGCCAGGGGCTGTCCGTCGATCCCGCGATGCCCGACGCGCGAGAGCAAGCTCATGAACGATCATCCGACGGAACTGCCACAAGTTGCTCTTCAATCGAAGATC
The DNA here is from genome assembly GCF_055792825.1 of Microvirga sp. GN3. Classification (NCBI taxonomy): domain Bacteria; kingdom Pseudomonadati; phylum Pseudomonadota; class Alphaproteobacteria; order Hyphomicrobiales; family Methylobacteriaceae; genus Microvirga; species Microvirga sp. GN3. The sequence goes on along the minus strand of NZ_JBVVAK010000159.1, from coordinate 6,244 downwards.
CTGCAGGGCAAGCGGGCCCTCGTCATCGGCATCGCCAACGAGCATTCGATCGCCTATGGCTGCGCCCGTGTCTTCCGCCAGCTCGGGGCCGATCTCGCGGTCACCTATCTCAACGAGAAGGCTCGGCCCTATGTCGAACCGCTGGCCAAGGAACTGGGAGCTTCCATCCTGGCGCCATGCGATGTGGGCCGGGGCGGTGAGCTCGAAGCCGTCTTCGAGCAGATCCGCGAGACCTGGGGCAGCCTCGACATCGCGCTCCATTCCATCGCGTTCGCCCCGAAGGAGGATCTGCAAGGGCGGCTCGTCGATTCGTCCAGCGAGGGCTTCAAGGTCGCGATGGATATCTCCTGCCACTCCTTCATCCGCATGGCGCGCTTGGCAGAACCGTTGATGAAGGAAGGCGGTACGCTTCTCGCGATGAGCTATCACGGCGCCAACAAGGTGGTCCCGAACTACAATCTGATGGGCCCCGTGAAGGCCGCGCTGGAGAGCGCCGTGCGCTATCTCGCCTACGAGCTGGGCGACAAGCACATCAGGGTGCACGCCGTCTCCCCCGGTCCGCTGAAAACCCGCGCCGCGTCGGGCTTGAAGGATTTCGACGTCCTTTTGTCCGAAGCCATCGAGCGGGCGCCCATCGGCGAGCTCGTGGATATCGATGATGTCGGCCTGACGGCGGCCTACCTGACGACGCCGTTCGCCCGACGGCTCACCGGGACGACCACCTATGTCGATGGCGGCCTCAGCATCATGGCCTGACGAGCGCACTGTGAGAAATCGATGAAAGGGAATGCGTCTATGGCTTTCAGTTTCGTCCCTTATGCAGAACCCGCAGGCGTGGCCACGTTTGCCATCACGCCGGATGCCTGGGTGATCCCGGGAGAGCTTGCATGAATGCGTCGCTGAATCCTGCTGCCCCTCACCACCTGCCGATGTTCATCACCGCACCCGGGGAGACCGATGTCCTGATGGTCGTCATGGCGGTGGTGCTTTTGCTGGCGGTGCTGGCCGTCGGTCTCCTGTTCCTTCGCCTGCACACGCTGCCCGAGCGGATTGCGCACCGGTCCCACAAGCTGCAATTCGAGATCGTCGCCGTGCTCGGGCTTTTGGCGTTGTTCACGCATATTCATGCTTTCTGGGTGGCGGGCCTGCTGCTCGCTCTGATCGACATCCCCGATTTCGGCAATCCGCTTCGCAGGATCGCGGGTTCCGTCGAGAAGATGGCTGGCCTGAAGCCCGGCGAAGGCGCGGCCGAAACGCCGGAAGAGTTGGGGAGTGCGCCGACGCCATCCGACGAGTCTGAGGAGAAGGTGGTCGACGTGCCGCAGACCGTGACACCGTCCAGGCTGCCGAAGGAGAAGATCCATGCTTGAGCTTCTCTTCTGCTCCCTGCTGACGATCCTGCCGGATTATCTCTATCGTCGCTACGTCCAGGGAAAGCGGATCGGCAAGGAAATCACACTCTTCTCGATGTGGTTCGAACTGCGCTGGGGCCTCATCACCTGCCTGATGCTGACGATCGGGCTGATCACGGTGATCTTCTACAACCATCCCTCGACAAGCAGCGCCACCCTGATGTTCAGATCGGTTCCAATCGCCTCCGAGACCAACGGGCGCGTGGCCGAGGTCTATGTAGGCCTGACCGGAGAGGTGAAGCAGGGTGCGCCGATCTTCCGGCTCGATAGCTCGACGCAGGAGGCCGCGGCCGAGGCCGCCCGGCGCAAGATCGCGGAGGTCGAGGCTGCGCTCGTGGTGGCACGCTCCGACGTTGCTGTCGCCGAAGGCAGGATTCAGGAAGCTCGAAGCTCTCATCAGCAGGCCGTCGACGAGCTGGCGACCAAACAGGAGATCTATCGCCGTAACCCCGGTGCCGTCGCCACGCGGGATATCGAGACACTCCAGGTGGCCGTGCAGGGTCGGCAGGGCAGCATCGATGCGGCCATTGCGGCCAAGCAAGCCGCCGAGGCGCAAATCTCCTCACTGCTACCGGCGCAGAAGGCCAGCGCCGAGGCCGCCTTGGTCCAGGCCGAGGCTGAGCTGGCGAAGTCCGTGATCCGGGCTGGCGTCAACGGTCGCGTGGAACAATTCACGCTGCGGGTCGGCGACATCGTCAATCCATTCATGCGACCAGCCGGCGTGCTGATCCCGGAGGGTGCCGGCCGACAGGCCCTCGTTGCGGGGTTCGGGCAGATCGAGGCTCAGGTCATGAAGGTCGGCATGGTGGCCGAAGCGACCTGCATGTCGAAGCCCTGGACGGTGATCCCGATGGTGGTGACCGGCGTGCAGGACTACATCGCGGCCGGCCAGTTCCGGGGCGGCGAGCAACTGGTGGATCCTCAGCAGGTGGCCCGGCCGGGCACCATCCTGGTGTTCCTTGAGCCGCTCTATACCGGAGGGCTCGAAGGGGTGACGCCCGGCAGCAGCTGCATTGCCAACGCCTATACCAGCAATCATGACCTGATCGCCTCGGGTCAGGTTGGAACCGTGCGAGGTTTCGCCCTGCATGCGGTGGACGCCGTCGGGCTCGTTCATGCCATGATCCTGCGGATCCAGGCGCTGGTATTGCCTATTCAAACCCTCGTGTTCAGCGGACACTGACGTCAGGAACGGGCGCCAAGACCTGGGACGTGTGCCTGGCCGCTATGTTGTTCAAGCTCATCTTGCAGGGGCACGTGAGGGCGACCTTCTCCTTTTGAGAGGGATCTTGCTTGAGGAGAATATCCATGACCACCATGCAGAAAATGTCAGGTACATCCGAAACGCGGCGCAGCACCCATGCCTTCGCTGGGCCCGGCGAGAGCGGCCGCGCCTTGGCGAATGCCGCGGAAACATGGCTCACCGCAGCCGCCGAATGTCAGCGCGAAATGATCGGGTTCATGTCGATGCGCCTTGCCAAGGACGGCGACACTGCCCGTGAAATGATAGGCTGCAAGAATCCCGCGGACGCGACGGCAATCCAGTCGCGCTGGATCGAGGAGACCCTGCGCGATTACAGTGCCGAGATGAATAAACTGATGACCATCTGTACCAACGCCGTGAACCGTGGAGGCTGGACCGGAGGATGAGAGCCAGCGGTCGGATGCTTGGGGCATTGCATCCATGGGACTGCCGTCAGCACTCTATGCCGTGCATCCCATTCGTACCCAGGTCCGTCATGCGGAAAATCGACTACCGAGCTCATCGCGTCATGAGATTGCGCGCGATCATCACCGCTCCGGCATCGGCGGAACCTCCCTGCGCTGTCGGCATCAGGTTCCCGGCCTTGAGCATGAGATCGGTCATGACGCTCAGGATCCTCTGATCCGACTCAGTCACGCCCGCGGCATCAAAGTCGTTGCGGATCTTGCTGAACACGTCGCAGCGCGCGGGATCGACCGTGTCCCTGGCAAGCGCGTCCGAATAGGCATCGGCGTCACGGCCTGTCATGCCCAATCTCTCGGCAGCCCACCGGCCGAGGAGCTTGTTGCGGAGGATCGTCTTCTGCACATCGTCGGTGCTGGTCATGCGAAACTCTCCGATTGCCGGCCGGAAGGCACCTTCTGGTCAGCGGGCTCCGCTGCCCGGGTAAATTGCGTCACCGAAGGGGATGTAGGTCAGGACGGAACGTCAACAATGGCGACGACATTCGGCTCGCACGGGCCCTACGCTGACGAGGCAGCCGTCCGGGGATCCGGCGACATGCGGGCTTGGTCAGCCTCCGGGTCGATCAGGAAGAACCCCGCAATCGCTCCAATGACAACGAGGATGCCGGCAAGCAGCAGGGCATTGCGGACGCCGTCCGCCGTCCCGGCACCGGCATCGACCACAAGCCCCATAACCGCCGGCGCAAAAGGACCCGCCAGCGTCGTAATGGCATTGACCATGCCCAGAGTTGCCCCACGCTGCGCGACCGGAGTGACCTGGGCAACGAGGACAGGCCCGAGGACGAACATGACGTTGCCGAGAGAGAATGCGATCACCGTGCAAACGATAATCGGCAGCGATCCCGTGGATTGCGACATCAGAATGATGATCAGGCCAGCCGCGAGAGTGCTGGTGCACGCAATCGATCCGCATGCGATCCGGCCCGAAATGCCACGCCGCTTCAGACCATCCGAAAGGCTGGAGATGCCAGGAAGGAGCGCGATCTGACCGAGAGACACCAGCAGCATGATCCAACCGGCTTGGAGTGGAGTGTAGCCAAAGGCCTGGGTGAGGAAGGCCGGCAGCCAGACAACGATTACAGCCAGAAGCCAATAGGCGACAAAGCCGACGATCTCGACCCCCACGATCGTCCGGCATGTGAGCAGGCGACGGTATGACAAGCGCATTTCGGGTTCGATGGATTTGCCCGTCATCGGGTTGTCAGGTGCAAGGGGACCCTCACTGGCAACCATCAGCCATACGCCGCACCAGACGAGGCCAATCGCACCGAGAAGCCCAAAGGCGGCCTGCCACGACCAGGCAGCAATGACGGCGACGATCAATGGCGCCACGATCCCGCTGCCGGCCAGGGCGCCGATGGCAATAAGGCTCGTCGGCACCGCCCGGTGCTTGCTCGGAAACCATTTGTAGGCTGCATGCAGGGCCACAGGATAGGCGGGGCCTTCTCCAAAGCCGAGGGCGACCCGATTGGCGATCAACCCAGCCAGCGTCACCGGCAGCAACATGGGCAACTGGCACAGGGACCAGATCAGCGCCAGGCCGGCCAGCACCCACGTCGTGGGGATCCGGTTCGCCAGGATACCTCCGATCACGGCGCTTAGCGAGAAGAGGGTGAAGAAGCTCGCCGCGATTAGGCCGAATTCGGTGTGGCTCAGCCCAAGGTCACGCATGATCGGGACGGCAGCCAGACCGAGCACCGCCCTATCGGCAAAGTTGATGAGCATGAATAGGCATAGCAGGCCCACGACGATCCAGGCGGAGGCCGGACCCGATGCCCCATCCGCATCCATGGCCCGACCGCCCACATCCGTCATGGCCTTTCGAGCCTTATCGCGAACATTGCTTGTACACGGTGCCGGTCGTGTCTTGCTCGTTGAGGTAGCGCTTGAGCGAGCCGTCCGATTGGGGAGCCAGCAGAACCGTCACCTGGTTGCCCGCCACGGCGTTGGCGCAATCGAGGACGAGAAGCCGACGGTCTCCGGCGGGCCTAGTCGCCTTGATGCGGCATGTCGCTTGTGGTGTTCTCAGGCGGTTACCCGCGACGATGAAGGCTGGTGCGAAGATATCGACGGGCCGCTTGAACGAGGTTTCCTTGCTGGCCGACGAGTAAACCTCCGCACAATCCGCACTGCCCGTCAGCCAGGCACCCTGGAAGCCGGAAAGCCCGCCCTGCGCCAACGCACCCGGCGCCGGGACGATAGCGGCCAGGCCCAGGGCGAGTATGGCGGGAGCCAGGAAGCCTGCACCTTTCATCGTGATCTCCTTCGACAGCAGGACCATCGCCCGATCGAAACAGCCCTCTCGGTAATAGTCTATGCCCTCGACCGCAGCCAGGCAGACCCTCGCGGGTCGCCGCAGGATCAGTGTAGACGGGCCGAGGTGTCATGCTTGACAGAAGGGGACAATCATTTGCCAGTTTGAGCCATAAACGCCATCGTGGTCGCAAGGCATGTAAGGCTGGCTGCACATGACCTCGTGGGTGCACTCAACCGCCCTCGGGCCATCGCGGCAGGATTGATAGTTTGGGTCGTGCGACCAGGTTCACGACGATCAGACCTCGATCATCATTAGTGACATCGTGTCGGTGCAGCACTGGCGTATGCCTTGTTCGATACCAGCCAAAAACCCAGTGGAGCTCCCAGCGGATTTACGGCTATCACCTGCGAGGTGTTGAGGCAGGTCAGGTGAGCCCATGCTTCAAAGGACGAGCTGTGATGGTTCTGTCGCAACTCCGGAACAGGGACGAGAAAGCAGCAGGTGTATCGTGCCGACCTTATGCGGCGAGCAGGTGAAACTGCTCGGCGAGCGACAGCTGTTGACTGCAGGCATATTTCGCCTGCTGTTTACGCATCATATGGATCAACTCGATGCCACCTAAGATCACGCGGGCACTGTCAGCGGACTTGAAGCCGAGCATCGGACGCACACGGCGTTTGATCGCGCGGTGATCCTGCTCGATGCGGTTATTCGATGCGGTTATTATCGGGCATGCTTTTCCTCGGCACCATCGGCGCGTTGGCGCAACCAACTCGGCGGCTGTATCCTGGGGTGACCGGGACAGGGGTGTCGGGAGCACGTGATGTGGGCAGGCCGATCTATCTCA
>NZ_JBVVAK010000158.1:0-16632 GCF_055792825.1 Microvirga sp. GN3 | reverse complement strand
CGCCGACTTGCACCGCCTGGCCCGCCGCGAGTTCGGCCGCCTGCAGCAACGGCCTGAGCTCATTACCAGCTTCTTTCGGCACGCAGGTCTCTCCGTTGCAGGTCTTTAGTGAAGATCATTAGAGCACCGGATTCATCACTGAAACCATCAAGAGCCGTGTAATGATCGATCGGGCTGATGGTCTGATAATCCATGCGGCCCCAGTACTCCTGCCCATCAGGATCGACCATGGCATAGTGCCAATGCCCACCTTCTCTGAAATCCATGGCCTTGGTTTTCGTCGTGAGCGGTTTGGGCGCAAACCATTGGTCGAGCAGCTCGCTTTTCGTATGGCAATCCCAGACCAGTTGCCGTTTGGCGGCAAACTCTCGCCTGATCGTCATGGTGTTGTTTTCTTTGTCTACAAGGAAGTCAAACTGCAAGTCAGCTTTCATTTTTCCTCTCCGCTCAGTCCCGATAACAGGTTGTCGAGATTGTCATATCGGCTTTTCCAAAGGGCACGTTGTTCACCGAACCACCGTTCGGCAGCAGCCAGCTTCCTGGGCTTTAGCGTGCACGTGCGGACACGGCCGATTTTCTTGGAACCAATCAGCCCCGATGCTTCGAGCACTGCGATATGTTTCACGAATGACGGCAAAGCCATATCGAATGGCTCGGCCAGTTCACTCACCGTCGCCGGCCCTTGACCGAGCCGCTGAATGACGGCCCTGCGGGTTGGATCGGCAAGTGCGTGAAAGACAGCGTCCAGTGCCGAGTGATTGTTTCCCATTTGGCTAACTATACAGATGCCCTATAGTTAGGTCAATGGCTAAGTGTTTCTGCCTTGAGGATCGCCGCTGTGATGCCTTGCAGAGGCCTCTGAGGATCAGCGCCGAAGATTGTAGCTAAAACCATCAGACTTGATTCCGATTCCTGCGACGGAACTGGTTCCTCTCGTCGAGACTGCCTGTTAGCCGCCTGCCAGGAAGTCGATGACGGCCCTGACAGCGGGAAGCTCTCCGCGCCGATGCGGCGTCAGGATCGTCGAGGTCACGCTTCCGGCAGACCAGTCCGGCAGCACCCTCACCAGTTCACCGGTTCCGATGAAAGGGGCCGACATGGTTTCGGGAAGGCATGCAATCCCGAGGCCTGCCGCCGCAGCCCGCAACAGCACCAGGGATTCATCGGCAACCAGCCGCGGCGCCGGGGTGACTTGGATCTCTGTGCCATCATTGTGCGTCAGCCTCCATGTCTTTGATGTGGGTCCTGTCAGCAGCCCGTCGTGTCCGACAACGTCATCAGGGTGCTTCGGCGTATCCCGACAGGTTAGGTACTCCGGCGCGGCGACCAGCGTGATCCGCTCCACCGTCATCCGACGCTGCATGAGGTCGGAATCGGGCAGCGCCGCGAAATGGCTCCGGATGGCAATGTCGAAGCCCTCGCGAACCAGATCGACGAAACGGTCGGTGATGTGGAGTTGCAGATCCAGTTTGGGATAGGCGCGCGCGAGTGCCGGCAGACGATCGGCAAGGTGGAACTGCGCCACCGGCACGGACGCGGTGATCCGCACAGTTCCTTGCGGCTCCGCCTGCCGCCGCTGCACCACGCTCTCGGCCGCCTCCGCCTCGATGACGGCCGCGCGGGCGTGGTCGTAGAAATCGCGACCAACATCGGTCAGCACGAAACTGCGCGAGGTGCGATGGATCAGGCGAATGCCGAGGTCGGCCTCGAGCTCGGCGACGCGCTTGCTGACAGTCGATTTGGGCATGCTCAACTGACGGGCAGCCGCAGCGAAGCCTCCGTTCTCTACCGCTTGGACGAAAATATGCAGATCGTTGAAGTTGAACCTCATATCCAGCGTTCACATTCATGGACTTTAAGTTTCAAAAGTACCAGCTACAGCGTCGAAGTCCATAATGGCATGGTGATGTCGTCGCAAACAAAGGAGACACATCATGGTCCAGACCCTCATGTACGGCGTCCCGTCAGGGTGCTCGTTCGGCTCGATCGTTGCCCTGGAATGACTCGGAGAGCCGTATCGGCTCTGCCGCATCGAGATGCCGGCGGTCGTGACGAGCGATGCCTATCGGAGGCTCAATCCGGTCGGCGAGACTCCGACGCTGGTGACGGCTGCGGGCGAGCGGATCAGCGAAAGCATGGCGATCCTCAATCATCTCGGCGCCCGTGGGATTGGCAAGGGATTGTCCTTCGCGCAAGGCACGGCAGGGTTCGATCGCCTCAACCAGATGCTGGCCTTCCTCAACACGAGCTTTTTTCAGCGCCTTTGGCCCACTCTGGTATGCCCTTGAGCATGAAGCAGAGGGGCCGAACAAGGACGTCCTTAGAGCCTATGGTGCGACACAGGTCGCGAGAGTTCATGCCAATCTGGAAGCAATGCTCGGCAACAAGGAGTGGCTGCTGGGTGATCAGCGCACGCTGGCTGATGCCTACTTCATCGGCGTCGCCCGGTGGACGAAGTATCATGACGTTGTCGATCGGCGCGACTATCCCGGCTTGCAGCGCCTCTTCGAGAAACTGGAGGCGGATCCGGCGGTCCGGTTCGCGCACGCGATCGAGCGTGGCGAAGTGGCTGTCAGCACCGGCGGGTTCAAGGGAGAGATCTCTTTGGACGACGTCCTGCGCCAGCAGGCACTCGCAGCCTGATCCAGGACGGAAAGCCCGCCTCGCAGTGAGAAGCGGGCTGTCCGCGTTATTTTGGCCCTTCCTCCTTTCAAGAACCGCTTCGATCCCGATCGATTACCTCCGACGTAATCGACGCCATGTCCTGCCCCGGCCATGGTTCTCACGCCGGAACTGATCCGGCCATCGAACAGGAGACCTCCCATGACCGACGCTGTCACCATCGCCACCCGCTACATCGCCCTGTGGAACGAGACCGATCCGGATCACCGCAAGGTCCTGATGGCAGACCTCTGGAACGAGGCTGGCACTTACCGCGATCCTCTCATGCAAGGTGAAGGCCATGACCAGATCGACACCCTGATCGCTGGCGTGCAGGGACAGTTCCCGGGCTTCCGTTTTGCCCTCGTGGGACAGCCCGACGGCTACGGCAATCAGGTGCGCTTTTCCTGGCAGCTTGGTCCGGAGGGCGGCGACGGCCCCATCAAGGGCACCGACTTCGCGACCCTGGAGAACGGCCGGCTCAGAAGCGTGGTCGGCTTTCTCGATCAGGTGCCGGCCGCAGCCTGAAGCTATGGGGAGGGACTGGCGCATCGCCTGCCGCGCCAGTCCTCGCCGAACCTTCCACCAGCCCACACGACGACAAAGTTTCCAGACCGAGGAGCGTACGATGGCAGTAACCTACCTGATTAAGTTCGATGTCATGGCGGATCAGCGCGATCGCTTCCTTGCCCTGCTCAACGGCGTTCTCGACGCGATGCGCAGCGAGCCCATGTTCCATCAGGCGTTCCTGCACGAGGATCCCGAGTCGGCAAACCGGTTCATGCTCCTTGAGACCTGGGAGAGCCACAACGACGTCCTGGAAGTCCAGCTCAAGCGATCCTATCGTGAGGCCTGGTATCAGGCTCTCCCGGAGCTTCTCAGCAAGCCACGGGACGTCACGATCTGGGAGCCGCTGCGGGCGGACATCCAGCGGGCCTGAGCGGAACCCTATGTCTGGAAAATGGAGCCGGATCCAAGTTGGTGGCCATTGTTACCGAATGCCCTAGGGAACCGTGGCGGGTACAAACTATGCTACCTCGGCACCGCTAGAGTCAGCTCTGGGTCGAGACTGTGTGAAAACTCAAACCGAACCGACGATGGCGAACTATTCGTACAAGCTCGCGCCCCTGCACAGAGGATTCCCCGCCTAATCAAAGCCTGCGAGACATAAAGTTCCCCCGAGGCGTCGCTCGTCAGCGTTTTCACACAGGCTCGGTCAATTGCCGACTTCTCATGAATGTCCGGTGTGCCCGCCTTATGCGGACATTCGGCGTACTTCAGGAACGTGCCACAAGCGGCCCTTCCGGATCGCAGACCAATGATGGCTTGCCTAAGGCTGGGAGTTGGCCTTGCACGTTTGGGAAGATTCGCACGGCGGGGAACTATCGCGGACATGAGGCACGTCTCACCGACAAGCGTCTGGTCAGTATGACCAACCCTGTTGGAATGTTCTACTTGGCTGGGATAAGCACTGTCCTCGTAGACCGTCCGGCGTCTATGGGCTGAAGCTTCTTTGCTGGACCTCTTTCGGAAGAGCCTCGCATTTCGGTTTGGCTACTGCGCTAGGGCGCGTCCTTCCACGTTCCCAGGAGCATCTCGAGGAAACGCTCGGCAGCGGGCGCCAGGCGGCCGCCACGCCGCCGCACCACACCAATCGTGCGTGACACTTCCGGGTTCCGGATCGGTCGCGTGACGATGATGGGGTGATCGCCTTGAGGTGTGGCAAGTTTCGGCAGGACCGAGATGCCCAACCCAGCCTCCACGAGACCCAGCGAGGTCGAGAGGTGGGTCACTTCATATGACCAACTCAGACTCACTCCGGCTCGCACGAGCGCTGCATCCAAGATGATGCGGTTGCCGCTGGTCCGGCTGACGGCAACAAGCGGCTGGCCCTCAAGATCCGACCACGCGAGAACGTCTCGCTGCGCCAGCGGGTGGTCCCGTCGGCACGCCAGGACAAAGGGATCCTCGATCAGGGGTTCGAAGATCAGCTCCGGATCGGACGCCCCGAGAAGGTTGATGCCGAACTCGACCTCGCCCCGCGCCACGCTCTCCAGGCCCTCGTTTGCGGACAGGTCCAGGATCCGGAAGCGAATGTTCGGGTACTGCTCGTTGAACCGTGCGATGACGGACGGCAGGAAGTAGAAGGCTGCCGTCGGGACACAGGCAAGCGAGATCAAGCCTCTCCGCTGTCTGCCGACATCGCGCATCGCGAACAGCGACGAGTCGAACTCATCGAGCATGCGTCGGACGAGAGGCAGGAACTCCCGTCCAACGTTCGTCAAGGCCACGCGCCGGGTCGTGCGCTCCAGCAGGGCAGCACCGACAGCGGCCTCCAGTCTCTGGATGCGCCGGCTGAGCGCCGGCTGGGACAGGTTCAGGGCCTCGGCCGCGCGATGGAACCCCTCAAGGTCCACAACTGCAACAAAGGCACGCAAATCAAGTGCTTCGAAATTGATGCTCATGACGCATCAATAGCACCGATCTTTGCATTTCAAAGTAGATTCGAGATCTGAGATGGTCCTCGGGCAATAGAACCAATGGATCTGCCGCCGTGCATGCCACTCTCCCCACACCGAATACTAGCGCTCTGCGGGTTCCCTGCGTGCTCATGCGCGGCGGGACTTCGCGGGGGCCATTCTTCCTCGAGGCGGATCTTCCCATCGCCCCTGCGGAGCGTGAGCGCTTCCTGATCGCCGCCATGGGGTCTCCCCACGTGCTCCAGGTCAACGGTATCGGCGGCGGCAACCCGATGACCAGCAAGGTTGCGATCGTCAGCCCCTCGTCCCAGCCTGGAGCCGACGTCGATTACCTCTTCGCCCAGGTCTCGACGGACCGGGCCTTCGTCGACTTCAGCCCGAACTGCGGCAACATGCTGTCCGCGGTGGGCCCCTTCGCGATCGAGGCCGGCCTGGTGCCGGCCGAGATCGGCGAGACCACGGTCCGGATCTTCAACCGCAACACCTCGACCACGATCGAGGCCGTGGTCCAGACCCCGGCCGGCATCGTCGAATACGAGGGCGAGACCGCGATCGATGGCGTGCCCGGCACGGCAGCCCCGGTCAAGCTGACCTTCCTTGATGCACTCGGCTCCAAGACCGGCGCGTTCCTGCCCACCGGCCACGTTCGTGAATTCATCGAGAACACGCCGGTCACGCTCCTCGACTACGCCATGCCGATGGTGCTGCTCCGGGCCTCCGACCTGGGCCTCTCCGGCGATGAAACGCCCGATGAACTCGAAGCCAACCTGGACCTCCTGGCCCGCCTCGAGGCCATCCGGCTGGAGGCAGGACGCCGCATGGGCCTCGGCGATGTGTCGGGCAGCGTCGTTCCGAAGCTCGCGATCCTGTCCGGCGCACGCCACGGCGGGACGATCACCTCCCGCTACTTCATGAACGCGCAACGCTGCCACAAGGGCCACGCCGTCACGGGCGCCCTGTGCATCGCGGCCGCCTGCCGCCTGCCCGGCAGCGTTGCGCACGACCTCGCCACTCCCAGTCTCACGTCATTAGTGAACCTCGAGCACCCAAGCGGCCGGACCGAGATCGACCTGAGCTTCAATGACTCCGGTCATGTCTCGCGGGCAAGTCTTGTCCGCACCGCCCGCAGAATCTTCGAGGGCAATGTCATCGTCCCGGCAAGCGCTGTTGCTGCGCCTCTGGAAGGGATACAACACGGAGGAAACCATGCCCATGACCATCACACGCCGACTGCTCTGTTGCGCACTTCTGGCCTCAACGACGATTGCGGCACCCTTTAGCGGCGCGATCGCTCAGGACAGCTTCCCGACGCGGCCGATGAAGCTCGTTGTCCCGTATGCCGCCGGCGGCGGAACCGACGCGATCGCCCGCCTCGTGGCGCAAGGCGTCGGCGAGAGGCTCGGACAGAGCCTGATCGTCGAGAACAACGGCTCCGCCGGGGGCAACGTTGCCACCCAGCAGGCGGCGAAGGCCGAGCCCGACGGCTATACCGTCCTGATGGCCAACCAGGGACCGATGGTGGTCAACCCCCATCTGTTCAAGAACGTCAAGATCGATCCCCTGACGGCCTTCGATCCCCTCACGCTCATCACGGCGGCGCCGCTGGTCGTGGTCGTGCCGAAGAACTCGCCGCACAAGACGATCAAGGAACTGGTCGAGCACGCCCAGAAGAACGCGGGCAAGCTGACGTACGGGTCCGCGGGCAATGGCTCGGCGAGCCATCTCGCCACCGTCCTGCTTGCCCAAGAGGCGAATTTTCAGGCCACTCACGTGCCATACCGCGGCGCAGGGCCGGCCTTGAACGATCTCCTCGGCGGCCGCATGGACTTCATGGTGACCACCGTGCCGTCGGTCCTCGGTCTCATTGAGAGCGGCGACGTGAAGGTCCTTGCGGTCACGTCCAAAGCCCGGGCCAAGAAATTCCCGGAGGTGCCCTCCGTGGCGGAAAGCGGATGGCCGGCCTACGAGGCAACTGCCTGGTACGGGTTCGCCGTTCCGAAGGGTACGCCAAAGGACGTCGCCGAGAAGATCCGGAAGGCAACGGTCGAGACCATCACGACCGGTGTCGTGCGGGAGCGGCTCGAGAACGAGGCCGCGGAGCCGGTCGGGAACAGCCCGGAGGAGTTCGCGGCCATGATGAAGACGGAATCCGCCCGCTGGGCCGAGATCGTCAAGAAGTCATCCATCTCCATCGACTGATCGATGGCGCAGGAGCAGCACCACCCCAAGCGCTTCGGATTGAGGTTGCCGGGGGTGGTGCCTGCGAGCCACGATGGAAGATGCTCCGCATGCCGACGTACATCGTCATTGAAAGCGGGACCGACCGCGTCCTCGGCGTCACGGAAGCGACCGACCCGGTTTCAGCCTGCATCGAAGTCTCGCGCCGTTCGGGCAACCCAACATCGCGAGTCCTGTACGAGATCCGAGCCAATCCGAGATACGGGGATTGGCTCGCCTACGAACTCCCAGGGCAGTTCGACGATCCGATCGCCTGGGAGATGTTTGGACTGGACGCCGTCAGGCACGGACGGCTGGTCACAGTGATTGCCCACCGATCGGCGAGGTGAACGGCCACTGCCGGCCTTACGCTCCCTCGGGCCGCCTCGGAGGCTCCGTGTGGGAAGCGAAGCAAAAGACCTGCGGATAGCAGGCTCTCAAACAAGTGGATGGAAACCAGCGCACCACGGGGTGCGCCAGGGAGGTGAAACATGTCTGAAGTCATGTCAGGAGACGTCCGCCCGACGCATGCCGGGCCCCTTCGTTCGCCGCAGGGCCTCGTTGCCGGACTGGCGCTCATTGCACTCGCGGCCCTGGCGCTCTGGCTGACCAGCGACCTCGATCAGGGCACCTTGCAGTCCATGGGTCCCGCGCTCCTGCCGCGTTGGCTTGCCATCGGTGTCGGCCTCTGCGGACTTGTCCTTGTTGGGACAGGCTTCACGACGCACGGCCAGGGCCTGGATCGCTGGAGCCTGCGTGGCCCTGCCTTGGTGATCCTTGCAATCGTCGCCTTTGCCGTCGCCATCCGGCCGTTCTCGCTCGGTACGATCACCTTGCCGGGCCTCGGGCTTGCGATCGCCGGGCCATTGGCGATCATCATCGGGGGCTATGCCTCCCATGAAGCTCGCCTGCGGGATCTCCTGATCCTCGCGCTCCTGCTCACGCCGTTCTGCATGGTCCTCTTCGGCGACGTGCTCAATTTGCCGATCCCGATCTTTCCGCAGGCGTTCGCCGATCTTTTCCCGGCGACCTGGTCACAGAAGCAGATCCTGCGCCTTACGGCCGCTCTCTTTGCCGGCGGCGGACTGCTCGTACTCCTTCTCCGCCCTCGTAACAACGACACGTCGATTGACGTGGCTGACCACTCTGGGAGGATCTGATGGGTGACTTCTTCTCAAACCTGAGCCTCGGCTTCGGGGTCGCATTGTCGCTCCAGAACCTGGGCCTCGCCTTCCTCGGCTGTCTCGTCGGCACTCTGGTGGGCGTGCTGCCCGGCGTCGGGCCGATCGCGACCATCGCCATGCTGCTGCCGATCACGTTCGGACTCGATCCCACCGGCGCGCTGATCATGTTGGCCGGTATCTATTACGGCGCGCAGTACGGCGGCTCGACCACGGCCATCCTGGTCAACATTCCCGGCGAGGCCACCTCTGTGGTGACGGCCCTCGACGGCCACCAGATGGCCCGGCAGGGTCGTGCCGGCGTGGCGCTCGGCATCGCCGCCATCGGCTCCTTCTTCGCCGGCACGGTGGCCACCCTGGTCATCGCGGCGCTCGGAAAGCCACTCACCGGCCTCGCGCTGCTGTTTGGCCCGACGGAGTATTTTTCCCTGATGATCATGGGCCTGGTCTTCGCCGTCGTGCTCGCCCATGGCTCGATCCTGAAAGCGGTGGCCATGATCCTTGTCGGCATTCTGCTCTCGACGGTCGGCACCGATCTGGAGACCGGCGAGGAGCGCATGACGTTCGGGCTGCCGTTCCTGGCCGACGGCATCGATTTCGCAGTGCTGGCCATGGGCATCTTCGGCATCGCCGAGATCCTGCGCAACCTCGATCACACGGAGACGCGGGACGTGGTGAGGCAGGCCATCGGACGCCTTCTGCCCAGCAAGGACGACTTCAAGCAGTCTTACAAGCCGGTGCTGCGCGGCACCCTTATCGGCGCCATCTTGGGCATCCTGCCCGGCAATGGCGCTGTCCTCGGCCCGTTCGCCGCCTATACCGTGGAGAAGAAGCTCGCCAAGGATCCCAAGCGCTTCGGCCGTGGGGCGATAGAGGGCGTGGCTGGGCCGGAGAGCGCCAACAATGCCGGTGCGCAGACCTCGTTCATCCCGCTGCTGACGCTCGGCATCCCGCCAAACGCCGTGATGGCCCTGATGGTCGGTGCCATGACCATCCACGGCATCATCCCGGGTCCGCAGGTGATGACCAAGAACCCGACCCTGTTCTGGGGCATGATCGCCTCGATGTGGGTGGGCAACCTGATGCTGCTCATCATCAACCTGCCGCTGGTCGGCCTGTGGGTGCGGCTGTTGA
This sequence comes from Microvirga sp. GN3, assembly GCF_055792825.1. Classification (NCBI taxonomy): domain Bacteria; kingdom Pseudomonadati; phylum Pseudomonadota; class Alphaproteobacteria; order Hyphomicrobiales; family Methylobacteriaceae; genus Microvirga; species Microvirga sp. GN3. The sequence goes on along the minus strand of NZ_JBVVAK010000158.1, from coordinate 6,959 downwards.
AGGTGCCGTACCGCCTGCTGTTCCCGGCGATCCTGATGTTCTGCTGCATCGGCATCTACTCGATCAACTCGCTGCCGACCGACGTGATGTTCATCGCCTTCTTCGGCCTGGTTGGTTACGGGCTGATCAAGTTGGGCTTCGAGCCGGCGCCGCTGCTGCTCGGCTTCGTGCTCGGCAAGCTCATGGAGGAGAACTTCAGGCGTGCGCTGATCATCGCACGTGGTGAGATCACGACCTTCATCGACCATCCGGTGAGCGCCGGTCTGCTCATCGTGGCAGCCATCGTCTTCCTTCTGGCGATGTTGCCGACGATCCGCAAAGGACGGGACGAGGTTTTCGTCGAAGACTGACATCAAGGGGCAAGCATTCGGTATTTGCGTCACACCCTAACATTGGAGGTTCACAATGCAGATCACGGGCATGCTCCATGGAGCCAAGCTCCTGCAATTCGCCGGGTTTTCGACGTCGGAAGTCCTTGGCCCTGACGCCAGCGAGGAGGAGATCCGGGCGCTGATCGACCGCCACGGCAGCGTCTTCATCAAGCCGGTGTTCAAAGGCGGCGTCGGCAAGAAAGGCAAGGCCGGCCTCCTCGGCCGGGCGTCCGACTTGAAGACCGCACTGACGGAGAAGGAACGGCTCTACTTCGTCGAGCATCGTGTCGGACACATCGTGGCCAAAGCCAACGGGGTCACGTTCGAAGGCGCGGTGCCGGCCGAGCACGAGGTCTACTTCTCGATTTCCGACTCGACCCGCTTTCGCGCTCCGACCATGACCCTGACCCACCACGGCGGCATGGACATCGAGGAGATCGACAAGAGCCTCGTGGCCCAGATCCCCTTTGACGCGCTGACCGGCCTCAAGGCCTTCGTGGTCGCCAACGCCCTCTCGGAGTTGAACGCCCCGAAGCAGATCATCTCACCGCTGGTGCAGCAGCTCCCGAAACTTTGGGAACTTTATCACAACTTCGGCATGACCGCCCTGGAGCTGAACCCGATCCGGATGCGGCCGGACCGCAACGGGCGCCTGACCCCGGTGGCCTGCGACTTCAAGTGCGGCTTCGACCGCGACGATCCGCGCTGGGAGCGGCTCAACCTGCCCAACCACCTGTTTGCCACCGACTACTCGGACTTCGAGCTGGAGATTAACCAGCTCCGCACCTACCAGGGACAGAGCGACGTCTACGTCATCAACCCGCAGGGCACGATCCTGGCGCCCACCTTCGGCGGCGGCGCCAACTCCCTCGTCACCCAGATGCTGGGCGACGATGCAATCATCTCCTCCGACTTCGGCGGCAACCCACCCTACGCGAAGATGAAGGAGGTGGCCCGCATCTGCTTCAAGCACTGGCTCAAGCAATCGAACGTGCTGTTCATCATCGGCGGCAAGTCCAACAACACCGACATCTTCGAGACCTTCCGGGCCATGGCCGACGCCCTGCGCGAGCACTTCGGCAAGCATGGCCCCTCGCCGCTCTATGTCGTGGCCGGCCGCGGCGGGCCCAACCTGGTGCGCGGCATGGGCGCCCTGCGGGACACGCTCGAGGCACTCGGCCTGCCGTATCGGCTGTTCGGCTTCGACTCCGACATGAGCGAGGTCATCAATCACGCCCGTGCGGCCGATGCCTGGATGAAGGCCGGCGGCCGTGACGAGGTTGCGGCGAAGCTCCGCATTCCGGTGGCGGCAGCCGCCTGAGCAGGACCGTTCACGTAAAGACATTCAGCGGAGGCTGATCGAGAGACTGGAGGAGACACAATGTTCAAGCAAGGCGTCGGCAGCTTCAAGTATTACGTGGGCATCAGCTCGCTCGACCAGATCGCCACGCGTGACGATCGGGTGTGCGTGCTCAACATCCTGGGTGGCGAGTCGAGCGACGTCACCCCGGTGGGCCATGTCTACTCAGGCGGCAACGTGGTGTTCGGCACCTCGCCGGGCCGCAGCGGCCAAGTCCTGGAGACGCCGGTCGGGAACGTGCCGGTCTACAGCAACGTCCGTGAGGGTCTCGAGGCGGGGCATCGCTTCAACTGTGGTGTGATCTACCTGCCGCCCTCAGGCGCCCGTGACGGTGTCGCCGAGCTGATCCGGGTCAATCCCGAACTCAAGAAGATCTTCATCGTCACCGAGAAGCTGTCGGTGCACGACTCGCGCGAGATCCGCGCTCTAGGCCAGCAGAATGGGATCGACATCTTCGGCGGCAACAGCCTCGGCGTGGCGGACTCTTGGAACCAGGTCCGCATCGGCGGGGCTCTCGGCGGCGACAATCCCGGCGAGGCGCTCCGGAAAGGCTCCATCGCCATCTTCTCGAACTCGGGCAACTTCACCACGACCATTGCCACCTACCTGCGCATGGCCGGCTGGGGCACGACTACGCTGATCTCAAGCGGCAAGGACGTGTACATCCACTACGCCGCCCCCGAGTTCGCGTTCGCGCTGGCCAACGACGCCCGGACCAAGGCCGCTGTGCTCTACGCCGAGCCCGGCGGTTACTACGAGCTCGATGCCACCTTCACCAAACCGGTGGTCGCCTGCGTGGTCGGGCGCTGGAAATCGAAGCTCACCCGCGCGGTCGGTCACGCCGGCGCGATGGCCGGGGGCAACGACGACGCTCAGGCCAAGGAACAATGGTTCATGGCCAAGTTCGGGGTCGACGGCATCTTCACGCCGGAGAATCCCGTCTTCTCGCCCCGGGGGGCTGTGGTCGCCAACATCGCCCACATCCCGCTCGCCCTGACGGCGGTGATGCAGGCCAATGCGGCCCGCCCCGACTTCGAGCCCGAGGGCAGCCTGGCCCTCAAGCCGTGGTTTGGCTCGAGCCAAGGCATCGTGCTGCCGCCGGAGCTTGATTTGCCCGTGGTCACGGCGGCAAGCCCCTACGACAGGCAGATTGAGCACCTGAACCAGCAGATCGGGGCGGTGTTCCCGCGCCAGGCGATGAAGGACGCCTCCGGTGCCTCGCAGATGGATCCCAGGACCCAGATCACGTCCCTCCATGGTACGTCCATGCTGGATGCGGCGCAGTTCCCGGCGGAGTCGAACATCTGCCTGTCGCTGCTGAAAGGACCAGGAAGCGAGAACGACCGGAAGCTGGTCAATGTCGCCGTGGGGGCAGAGATCAACCTGTTCGGCACGCCAACTCTCGTTGCGGCCCAGGCGGCGCGGGAGGCCGGCAATGCTCCCAACACGGTTCTCGCCGCAGCTTGCAGCATTCTGGGGCCGCGGCACGCGGACCAGGCACGCCAAGCAGTGCGGGCGCTCGTGGAAGGCTTTACGGCAGCGGGATTGCGGAGCGCCCTCGACGAGGAGTTTGATCTCGGTCTGGTCGACTTCGATGGCGCCGCAAACCTGTTCGTGTCCGATCGGCCTGACGCGAAGGCCGAAGCCTTGCTTAACGGATTGCAGGCCCGCGGCGTGAAGTCCGTGTTCATGCGTTACCTGCGCACTCTCAACGGGCATCCGACGGCTGACGCCGTTCTCGCCGCAGTGGCGACGACGCTGGCGTGGGAGCCTCTGATGCGCAAGCGCATCTCGTTGCTGACAGCGGAGACGTTGCCCTGGTGGCTGCGCCTCTTCGGCGCCCTGATCGGCGCGTCGGCTGATGCCAGCCGGCACCAGGAGGATGCCTTCTGCGGGATCCCCAATGAGGAGATCGTCAGCTCGCGGTCGCTGACCGAGGTTGCCTTCGCCGCCCTGGTCGGCACCGAAGCCACCCCCGACCACCTATTTGCCTTCCAGACCCTCGTGGGCCTGCTGCTCTCGAACGGGCCGGGTACGATCTCGGCTCAGGGCGCCAAGGGCGCGGTTTCGGCCGACGGCCCTGAGACGCCCGAGCGGGTGCAGCTCAACAAGGCACTGATCGGCTTCCTGACCCATTCCGGTTATGCCCATGGGGGTAACGGCTACGAGGGCATCGCCTTCCTGATCGAGCAGTTCCAGGACGCCGATCTGATCGATCCGGGGACTCCGGATCACGGCATCGACCTGTCGGCCCTTGCCCGCCGATATGCAGGCGAGTACGCGACCTACAAGGCTAACAAGAAGACAACCGGGAGCCTGGACATCCGGAAGATTCCGGGCGTGAATCATCCGGTCTTCAAGGACAAACCGGTGAACCACGATCCCCGTGAGATCTTCGTGCGGGAGCTGTTCGGGCGACGCGAGGAATACAACGTCTTCCACGAATACTACCTGGAACTCGTTAAGGCGCTATACGAGACCGGCGTGTCGCGCAACGTCTACTGCGTCAATATCGATGCGGTGATCGCGGCCCTGCTTCTCAAGATGCTGTGGCAGCCCTACCGCGACGGTGCTCTGACCCAGGAGGATCTCGAGACGAGCGCGTTCACGATCTTCCTCTATGCCCGCATGCTCGGATGCGCCGCCGAGATCGACGACCACCTCAACCGGGGTCGCAACATGGACACGCGAACGGCGGCATCGAAGTGTCAGTACGTGTCCTGACTTGGGCAGGACACCCGCACGGTTGAGACGATCACAGGAGGCCAGGAATGAGCGAACTTCTGACGACCGAGGCCTTATCGGCCTTGCTCCAGGTGATCATGATCGACCTGGTGCTGGCCGGCGACAATGCCGTCGTGATCGGATTGGCGGCGGCAGGGTTGCCGAAAGAGCAACGCAACAAGGCGATCCTGATCGGGATCATTGCGGCCACTGTCCTGCGCATTGTCTTCGCGGGTCTGACAACTCAGCTTCTCCAGATCGTCGGCCTGCTACTGGCTGGCGGTATTCTCCTGCTGTGGGTGTGCTGGAAGATGTGGCGGGAGCTGCGGGCCGGCCATGCGGAGAAGGATCTCGAGGCCGAGGAGGCTCTTGAGGACCGCGACCTGGACAGCGACGGGCTGATCGCCGAACATGCCCCGAGCAAGACCTTCGGCCAGGCGGCCTGGCAGATCGTGGTCGCCGACGTGTCGATGTCGCTCGACAACGTCCTGGCAGTGGCAGGAGCCGCGCAGGACCATCCGGTCGTTCTTGTCTTCGGCCTTGTCCTGTCGATTGCCCTGATGGGGATCGCCGCCAGCTTCATCGCCCGTCTGCTTCAGAGGCACCACTGGATCGCCTATGTGGGTCTGGCCGTCATCCTCTACGTGGCTGTCGAGATGATCTACCGCGGAGCCCTCGAAGTCTGGCCAATGTCGTGAGGAGAACAGTCATGGAGTCTGGCAAGATCGAAGTGCGCGAGGCGGTCATCCGGACGATCGCGATGCCGTCGGATACCAATCCTGCGGGTGACATCTTCGGTGGGTGGTTGATGGCGCAGATGGACTTGGCGGCCGGCAATGCGGCCGCGCGGCGTGCCCGGGGACGCTGCGTGACCGTCGCGGTTGACGGCATGGCGTTCCACAGCCCGGTTCAGGTTGGGGATGAGGTCTCGGTCTACGCCGACCTGATTTCGACAGGACGAACATCGATGAAGTTTCAGGTCGAGGCTTGGCGCCGCTCCCGCGACGGTGACGAGCAGATCAAGGTCACCGATGCGATCTTCACGTTCGTGGCCATCGACAGCGGCTCCCGTCCTCGCCCGTTGCCTTCCGGCTGAATTCGTGGAGGAGCAATTGGAGCCCCGCCGCAGACGCACGCCAGTCGTCGCGAGGAAGCCTCTGTCCCTGATTGCAGTGGCGGCCGAGGGGCGAAAAGGAGCAGCACAGTGAACGAGGACATCTCGATGTCCGACCTGGACGCCGATCAATACCTGAAGTTCGAAGCCGAGCGCACGCGCCCATCGGCTGATCTCCTGGCGCGTGTGCCGTTGACCGAGGCACGGCGATGCATCGACATCGGATGCGGGCCGGGAAACAGCACCGCGCTCATCCTCGGTCGCTTCCCGGAAGCGATTGTCACCGGCCTCGACAACTCCCCGGGTATGCTGTCCAAGGCGCGGGAACGATTGAGAGGGCTGACCTTCGAGGACGCCGACCTAACCACATGGTGGCCGGACGTGCGTTTCGACCTGATCTTCGCGAACGGTGTCCTGCAATGGCTGCCGGACCACCAGCGGATTTTGACCCGTCTTGTGTCGTTTCTGCATGATGGCGGTTGCCTTGCCGTTCAGGTTCCCAACACCGTCGACGAGCCATCCCATCGGTTGATGGAACAGGTGGCAAGCGATGGCCCCTGGGCAGGGAAGCTGTCGGCCGCATCCGTCGGCAAGGAGAGCGCCGGAACGATCGACGAGTACTACGCCTGCCTGCAACAGACGGGCTGCACATTCGATCTTTGGGAAACCACTTACCTTCATCCTCTCGCCGGCCCCGGTGCCATCGTCGAGTGGTTCAAGGGTTCGGAGCTGAGGCCTTACCTGAAACTCCTCACTGACAAGGAACGACGGGAGTTCTTGAGCCGGTACCAGTCAGCGCTCGCGAAAGCGTATCCGGCTCAGAATGAAGGAAAGGTCCTGTTGCGCGTGCCCCGGGTCTTCTTCGTTGCTCAACGCAGCCGAACGAGGAAGTCTATTGCTCCGTGGTCCTCGGATCCAGGAACCGGCCGCCGGACGGGTCGTGTGGTCGAATTGGAACCGACGACGGTCTAGGGCCCGGTGCCAGCCAGCTTGCTCCCTGACACGGCGGCAGGGCGGCGGCTGCCGCCTGAGGTTAGGCGCAACAGCCCCGTTCGCAAATCGCAATCACCAAACCATTCCGGTCGCCGGGAAATATCTCGGCAGGGATGCGGACACGAACCTGCTGGAGGGGCGGTAGCGCCCGTTGAGCGCGATGACTGTTCGATACACCATACAAATTGAAAGAAACATGTATGGCACGGTGACAAGCTTCAATTCGGATTTTGCCGATCGCCAGTCTGAGTGATCCGTTCGAAGTGTGATGGTCCGCTAATGGGATGGACCGGCCGTGCTTACCGGCGCACCCTTCATCAGGGGCGCCCAGCACGAGGATTTGAGCCATGCCCAAAGCTCCGCTTCAGCAAGTTGCCACCCTTGGCATCGACATCGG
>NZ_JBVVAK010000157.1:0-16728 GCF_055792825.1 Microvirga sp. GN3 | reverse complement strand
GCCCTGCTGCAGGTCGGCGCGAGCCACTGGCTGGTGGTGGCCCTCGCCGCGCTCTCCTTCCTGATCGCCACCATCAACATCGTCGGCGGCTTCCTGGTCACGCGCCGGATGCTGGCCATGTTCCAGAAGTCGTGAGGAGCCTCCGATGAGCTTTGGTCTTGTCTCCGCCGCCTCTGTGGCCGCCGCCATCCTGTTCATCCTGGCGCTCGGCGGCCTGTCGGGCCAGGAGAGCGCCAAGCGCGCCGTCTGGTACGGCATGGCCGGCATGGCCTTGGCTGTCGGCGCCACCGTGTTCGGCCCTGGCGTCGGCAACTATGCCGTCATTGCCGCCATGCTGGTGATCGGCTCAGCGATTGGCTGGGTTGTGGCCAGGACGGTCGCGATGACCGCGATGCCGCAGCTCGTGGCAGCGCTGCACTCCTTCGTCGGTCTCGCCGCCGTGTTCATCGGCGTCAACGCCGATCTCGAGCTCACCCGCGTGCTCGCCCTCGACGAGGCCGCGCGGCAGGCGCTGACCGGCTTTGCCGGGGTGCTGGCGCACAAGAGCGGGGTGGAGATCGCCATCCTGCGGGTCGAGGTGTTCCTCGGCGTGTTCATCGGCGCCGTGACCTTCACCGGCTCGGTGATCGCGTTCGGCAAGCTCGCCGGCAAGGTCGACGGCAAGGCCCGGAAGCTGCCCGGCGGCCATGGGTTGAATGCCGCGGCTGCCCTTGCCTCGCTCGTCCTGCTGGTGCTGTACGTGCAGGGGTCCGGCATCTGGGCCCTGGTGGCGATGACCCTGCTCGCCTTCTTCATCGGCTACCACCTGATCTTAGGCATCGGCGGCGCCGACATGCCGGTGGTGGTGTCGATGCTCAACTCGTATTCGGGCTGGGCGGCGGCGGCGATCGGCTTTACCCTCGGCAACGATCTCCTGATCGTCACCGGCGCCCTGGTCGGCTCCTCCGGCGCGATCCTGAGCTACATCATGTGCCAGGCGATGAACCGCAGCTTCATCAGCGTGATCCTCGGCGGCTTCGGCACGACCACCGGTCCGGTGATGGCGATTGCCGGCGAGCAGATCGCCATCGCTGCCGATGGGGTGGCGACAGCTCTGGAGGAGGCCGACAGCATCGTGATCGTGCCGGGCTACGGCATGGCGGTGGCGCAGGCACAGCAATCGGTGTCGGAGCTGACCCGCCGCCTGCGCGCCAAGGGCAAGGCCGTGCGCTTTGCCATCCATCCGGTGGCCGGGCGGCTGCCGGGGCACATGAACGTGCTGCTGGCCGAGGCCAAGGTGCCGTACGACATCGTGCTCGAGATGGACGAGATCAACGCGGACTTCGCCGACACCGACGTGGTGATCGTCATCGGCTCGAACGACATCGTCAACCCGGCCGCCCAGGAGGATCCGAACAGCCCGATCGCCGGCATGCCGGTGCTGGAGGTGTGGAAGGCCAAGCAGGTGTTCGTGTCGAAGCGCGGCCAGGGCACCGGCTATTCCGGCATCGAGAACCCGCTGTTCTACAAGCACAACACCCGCATGTTCTACGGCGATGCCAAAGCCAGCATCGATCAACTGGTGCGGGCGATATAAAAACTCTTGGGAATGGGCGGCGCCAACAGTGAGCCGTAAAGGTCTCCTGAAAGGTCTCCTCCTGGCATAAGGGCGGAAGTAGAGCTTTGGTCTGCTCATCGGGCGGCAAGCAGACATTCATTTCATGTGCGGTTCGTTACTCTTTGACCCTAGGGAGACCTTGTCAGCGAACTCAATGATGTGGCTGCTCCAGCAGCGGCCCGGAATAGGCGGTGCATTCCGGACCGTGACTTCTAACTAGCGGCGATAGACATCGGGATCGGAAACTCATGCGCGATCGCGCCACTCAGGGTGACGAAATCACTTCATTTCAGGTGTCGCTCGAGCAAAACCAGGAGGTCCGCTAAAGCATGGGATATGTTGGTATCTGAACACTTGAGAACGGTTTGACGGTCGCCGTCCTCCACCGTGATCGTGTAGCTCATAGCGTCGCGGGCACGCTCAGGGCCATCCTCTTCGGCCGGCGATGCGGCTGTTGCAGCCTCGATCAGTCTGGAAATTTCCTCTGCGGCTGTTGGCGGCAGTGTGCTGGTATCCAGCACCCGAGGGGGACGGCCAAGAAGAATCCCGGCCGCCTGCCCACCATGTTTTGCCAAACTGACCTTCATCTCAGATCTCGCGCCTATCAGGGGTCTCCGAAGCAGCAGTCAGGAGTTTGCTGAACGAGGGGATCTGGAGTTGCCTGGGCGCGATGACGACAACCCTGGATCTGTTGGCATCCGCTTCCCCCTCAGAGTGCTGACCTCCTTGGCCAGTGCAGTCACCTGACTGGACACCGCCTCGATCTGTCGGGCGAGGGCGGCCAGGGTGTCTCCTTCATGGCCTGCACCTGCGCTCGCGATGATCGCACGGCCCCGGCCCCGACGGGGTCTCACCGGCAGACCGCTGATCCGGATCCCCACTTCTCGCCATCCAGCCAGCACGGCCTGCTGCTCCATGCTGTCTGTCCCGTATAACTCACCAGCCATGAGATACGTTTTGTCGGCAAATTCCTGGAACTCGGTTGTCGGGCCGGAGGCTTTCAGTGCCTCGTACCAGATCAGAGCAGGCGCCTCCCAGGCATATCCCCCGATCGCCGTGGCCGTAAGGTAGAATGCCTTGTTGGGGATGCCGGAGTTGATATGGACGCCGCCATAATCGCCTTCCTCAGTATCGGGCAAATGGACGAACTTGCTCATGTGGTCCGGCTGCGGATCCTTGCCGAAGGTCTCGTTATCATAGGCGGTGCCCGGCGCCTTCACGGATCGCAGGGCGTCTGCTTCAATGCCGGGAGTGAACACTTCCGCTCCGATGAGCCAGTCGGCCTGTTCCGCCGTTTGCCTGAGCGACCACTGTTTCACCAATGACCCGAATACGTCCGACATCGACTCGTTAAGCGCCCCGGATTGCTTATGGTATTCCAGTCCAGCTACGTGTTCGGTCACCCCATGAGTGAGCTCATGGCCGATCACATCAAGGGAGCTGGTGAAGTCTGTGAACATGACTCCGTCCCCATCTCCGAACACCATCTGCTGCCCGTCCCAGAACGCGTTGTTATAGCCCGCGCTGTAGTGGACATATCCGTCGAGACGCATTCCCTGGTCGTCAATAGAATTGCGGTCGAGCACCTCGCGATAAAATTCCCGGGTGGCTCCCAAACCATCGAATGCGTGATTGACGGAGATGTCGGCAGACTCCTCACCTTGCTCTGTGCGGACCAGGACAGCGCCAGGAAGCCAATTGCTGTTCTGACAATCGAAGATGCTCCGACGGCCATCTGTGGGAGCAGCCGAAAGGCCAATCCCGAAGGTAGCCCGCAGTGACCGTTGGCCTCGTAATCTGGCTGTACCCAGGAGAGTGTTGAGAGCGGCTTGGCGGACCTCTTTGTTGTCGCTCTCGAGAAGTTTACGAAGCAGGTGTGGAGGAATAATGCAGTTGAGGCAGCGGCAGGTCTGGATCATATAAAACCTCCAGCTCGAACCCGATATACAGACTTTTCGTCCGCGACACGCAAATCCTCTTGTTCGCTCAGCAACGACGGCGGGCACGCGGTATATTTTTGAAGTATATCATTCTTGGCGGGTAAGGATACTCGGACTTCACAACGCCTTAGCCAACCCAGCTTCAGAGCTTTCGCCAAGTCGTAGCTTGAGGGTTGATGGGCAGTTTCATGGCTTGACTTGTAAAGCTGCTTCGGAGTGGAAGAGAGATTGGTCGCTGATATGGGTGTACGCTGTTTCAGGATCTTAGAGGCCTCCGCAAAGGATGATTGTCTCGCCGCAAGCGACAAGAGTGATAGGGGATCGGCGCCGGTGCAGTCCTTTGTCCGCCGTAGCCATTTGGCCACGCGGCGACAATCGGCAGGCTAAAGGCCACAACATGAGTGAAAGTCCGGTTGTGGCACTCCTGAGACGTATGCGCGTGGTCTCCTTCAGCGCTCATGAGCCGACATGGGCCACCTCCGGTTCGGAGGCGCAAATGCGGCCCGCATCCGCAACGCGCGGTAAACGCCACGAGTTTGCGACAGGCCCCTACGACCCGGTCGGAATGCATCCGAGCTGCTGGAAGAGGCCGAGCCGGTCCAGCTCGACCCAGTCCTCTTTCAGCTTGCCGCCGGCGAAGCGGCCGATGATGATGACGGTCCACGTCACGTTGCGGCCGGACGCGGCGATCCCTTGCCATTCGCCCTGCTGGGTCGCCTGCCAGTGGCCACGCCAGACGCCCCGGTCGCCGCCGAAGAATATGTCGTCCAGGGTGTAGGTGGCGTCAGGGAAGGCGGCGAAGAAGCTTTCCATCGCCGCGCGCCAGGCAGGCAGACCGTGGATCGTCTCCATGCCCAGCCAGTGCGATGTCAGATCGTCATCCCAGTACTTTTCCAGGGCGTCCACACGGTGCCCGTTGAAGACCTCGTCGATGTAGGCGCGGATCAACGCCTCGTGCTGGTCTGCCGCCATGGTCCTTGCTCCTCCAGGTGCTGAAGATCGACTGGCCCGTGTAGTCGTCCAACACGCGCTGGGATGGCCGGCGAGTGCTGTCCGGACGGGAGGTGAGTGGCGCGATGCTCATGGCGCATCTCCTCGAGTGAGTGACGAGTGCCACATTTTCCGCAGGTCGACTATGCCCGCATGATAGCGCGGAATTTCCCCAAATGCATGAGGCATCACTGGGGCGGAAGGGCCGCAACTGGCACGTTCCGGAAGTACCCTGAATTTCCGCATTGACGGTAGCGCCGCTTTTCCGCTCGCATTAGTTGAAATTCCTGACGGGTCCGGTCCCGGTCCTGATGGTGAACCGGGAGGTGGATCAGCCCTACCGGACGGCGCTGGCCGCGGTCGACATGTCCGACCCGTCCGCGAATGCCATCAGGGTTGGCATGTCACTGGGATTGCCCGGCGCGACCCGGCTTGCGCTCGTTCATGCCTTCGAGCCGCTGGCGAAAGGAAAGCTGGTCTATGCCGGGCTCAGCCAGGACAGCATTGACGGGTATGTGGCCGACGAGCGTGACCGGGCCAGCAAGGGGCTGATCGCGTTCCTGGACGCGAACGGGCTCGATGCACGCGGGCGGTCGATGCGCATCGAGGAGGGGGCGCCGTTCGCGGTGATCGCCACGGCCGTGGCGCAATTGAAGCCCGATGTCCTGATCATGGGGACGCACGGCCGCTCGGGCATCGCCAAGGCGCTCCTGGGGAGCGTGGCCGAGGAGGTCCTGCGCTCCCTCGACATCGACATCCTCGCCGTCCCGCCCCTCATCGACGCTACCAAGTGATCCGCACCCCGACATCGCCCTCGATGGTGTCGCGATTCGGTCCATTGAGGTTGGTGGTGTAGTCGGCCACCGCAAACAGGCTCACGTTCTCCGACAGGGTCGCCACTACGCCGCCTCCCACCTCCAGCGCGGTCGCACCGAACGAGGCCGGCAACGCGACCCCAGCCGGCCGGGAAGGTGCCCGTTCCGGCCAGCCCTGCTTCCGCCCTCAGAGCGGGCCTCAGAGCGGGGCACAGGCCTCGATCAGAGCTCAACGCATTGGTTGCGTCGAACGATCTTGAGCATCATCAGGACCGCGCGAGGGCAGTCAATCCAGTTGAGCCTTCGCTGTACGCCAACGCTATCAGCACCATGCCGCAGATCAGGAGCAGAACTCCTCCAAGCTTCTTGACCAATTGGATGGGTTTTGCCGTTGCATCTACCGCCATCGCATCTCCTCCGATGTGGCCAGACTCGCAGGTCCTGGGCCGCCCAGAGAAACGGCCAAACCATACCACTCCGACAGAGGTGCAGAAGTCAAAGCACGCGTTAAGGCGAGCTGGCGTCGATGGCATCGGAGATCGTTGATGAACTTGACTCAACCCAGTTCCGCGGAAGGAAGAACAGCCACGTCACAAGCACGAAAGGCGCGGTGAGAGCCGGGATGGCGAACGGCATCAAGGCGACGTTCAGGGCAGATTGTGCGATGACTGTAAATACAGTACCCACCGCCGTGTACACAGCGACGCGCCCGCTCGGCCGATAGAAGACGGTTCCGAGTGTAATGGCCGTCAGGACTGGGCTGAAACCCAGGAGGCCGCCGGTAATCAAATCGCTCTCGGCGCCAAAAAGACGGGCTGTGGCAACCGCGATTATTGCACCTGCTAGAGCGAACGCAGCCGCGGCAAGCGAATTCACCGCGAGCCCAATGAGCAAGATCAGCGCAGCCACGCCGCTGGCCTTCAAGAAGACCTGTGAAATGCTCTGGAGAACTCCCCCTGTGAGGTCTATCAGGTGGAGGGGGCTTGCTTGATAGGGCTGGAATGGAGCGACAACGCTGCCAGTCGGAAGCGATGTGGCCGTGAGCCCGGAGAAGCCATAGGTGGCCAATAGGAGGAGCCACGTCACGACAACGAACGGAAAAGTCAGTGCCGAGACGCCCCAGGGCTTCAGAGCGGTTGCGATCCCGCACATTGCAACGACCGAGACAGCTGCCCCCAGCACCACGTATGCCCAGAGAAGTGGTCCAGGTGCAAGAAACGTTGCTAACGCGAGCCCGACAAGGACACCATTGTATCCGTATAGACCAGCGTTGAGAGACGCTTGGTCGAGGTGCAGCCAGTATGCCGTCAAGGTTGCAACAACAACTGCCAACAAACCCGCAAGTGCCACATGGGGAACACCGGCCATGTACGAGCCCCAGCCGATCGCAACGAGGAAGAGCAAGCCGGTCAGTGGATTGTCCTGCAGCATCACCTGACCGATGCCACGCAAATTGATGTCAGCAAATCGCAAGAGGCCGGAGGACATGCACAGGCTCTCCCAGCTTGCCAGAAGCTTCTGCATTGCCACCTCCACGAAACCGCTGATCCCCAAAAGGGGAGATCAGCTGCAAGGCCAATCTCTTCATCGCCACAGGAACGGAGGCGGAAGGTCGGCGCCGGTGACCTCCTTGCGCACGATTCCCCAAAATTCCCGCACCTTTGCCTTTACCTGCGCCGTGTCACGTCCGAGCACCTTGTAGATCAGACCAGCGTCATTCGGCAGCCGGCATGCTCCAAAGGCCATGGTATCTGCCAGTTGAACGTCGGCCTCTGCCCGCTCCAGGATGCGCTCCGCCTTGTCCGCGGGCGTACATAGGATCACATTGCCGAACACGTCGAAGGAACCCATTACACCTGTCTGCCGCATCGCAAATCGCTGAGGCTCGATCATGAGCTTTTCCGTAAACAGAGTGCGGCCCTCAGGACGCACCGCGGCAGTGGAGAATGAGACCACGGTCGCGCCGAAGCATTCGTCGGGATGATGATACTTCCGTCCGGGCTGCAGGATCTCCGCCAGAAGCAAAGTGGCCGATGGGGCCACATAGATCTGAGTGTGGCTGATGAAGCGCGCATGGCGATGCGGGATAATCGGATCGGGGAGGAATTCGAGGTATGCTTGCTCGGCAAGAGTGATGGTCTGGATCTGAGCCGCATAATTGGCGTCCATCCCATGGATCTTGGTGGCCGATTGCGATGTAACGTGCGCCTGCGCATCGCAACCGAGGTGTATGTCAAGCGCAAGCCGGTCTCCCTGAAGAAGACAGCCCGTCGTGGTGATCAGGAAAACGTAGGGTAGGAATGGCATTTCCTGATCACAATACAGAGCGCGCTGCGCCATGTATGGGGCACGGCGCTCGAGGTTCGCCAGAATGGTACGGTTCCCGCGGGTCTCAAAGCCGAGTCGCAGGAAACCGGTTTTGCCGACTGTCCCGCTCCTCATCTGGGGCGGCTCATCCTGATACGCCGCCAGTTCCGGAATGGATGCGCCAAGTGCTTCAGCCAAGGCCCACGGAGGCGAACCCGCCGGCTTCATGCGGATTTCCTCTCTTCCAGCTTGATGTCGAACAGGAACTCCCGCTCGATCAGTTCGACCAGTTCCGGAATGCCTTCGCCGGTCTTGCAGTTGGTGAACAGAAATGGCTTGCTGCCCCGCATCAGCTGCGAATCCTCACGCATGACCTCAAGACTCGCGCCGACATAGGGCGCGAGGTCGGTCTTGTTGATGATAAGGATATCGGAGTGTGTGATTCCCGGTCCGTTCTTCCGTGGAATCTTATCACCTGCGGCAACGTCTATGACATAAATGAAATAATCGACGAGCGCCGGCGAAAAGGTGAGCGTCAGATTATCACCGCCACTTTCGATCAACATCACATCGCTGTCCGGGAATCGCTCCTCCATGTCTTCGACGGCTGCGAGATTCATACTTGGATCCTCGCGTACGGCCGTATGGGGGCAGGCGCCGGTCTCTACCCCAAGGATACGTTCCTGCAATAGAACGCCCTTCAGAGAGCGCTGCACGTGCTTGGCATCCTCGGTCGTCACCACATCGTTGGTAATAATTAGAATGCTGATGCCACGATCGAGCAACCGCGGGGTGATCGCCTCCACGATTGCAGTCTTTCCCGATCCGACGGGGCCACCGATGCCAATTCGGGTGATTTTCTTTGTCATTCACCACTCCACTCAATTCATGAAAAGACGCACATGCGCCTTGGTGTGAACCGCAGCCAGGATTTCCGTAAGTGGCGCATAGCCGGACATGTCGGACAGGCGTGCCGCGGCGGCTCGCTCGTAGGACGCTTCAACCTGCCCGCTCAGGTCGTAGAGAATTTTCTGGGTATCGACGTGGCTGACCTTCATCAGCCGCAATGCCGCGCCGAGAATGGGCGCAGCGACACCATATTGATGTGCGGCGAAGGCATGCCGTTCGGGCAGGTTCTGGACAGCAAAGTTGATTGCCAATGCAACGGGGTAGCATCCGGGGCTGAGGGTCTTTCGGATGCAATCCTGCCATGTGCGAAGCAGCGGAGCTCCGAGGACATGCACACCCATTTCCGTGAACTTCTTGCCCATGCGAACCGACATCGCACGGGTCTCTTCCGAGAGCTTGCGGACGTATACCATCTCATCGATTCGCATGAGCTCGCCGACATCGCTGGCAGCTGCTGCACGGTGGGCGGCCATCAAAGCGATTCCGTCACCACGCGCGGCCTGCTCGACCGCCGTGCGCGTGAACTCATGTAGCGTCGTCGTGTTTATGACAACCCCCTTCTGGACAGCCGACTCCAAGCCCGACGAGAATGAAAAGCCCCCAATGGGAAACATCGAGTCGCCGAACTGCAACAATCGAACGAGGGACTCTGCTCGGCTTTCTGCCTCGACAGCGCTAGTGCCCGTGACGGTGCATTTGGCTGGTATGTGCGGATTGTAGGTGTTCATGGGCGTGGCTGTGAACTGGACCCTCTGCGCCGCCGAAAAGCCGGCGCGACTCGTGCGGCGTAAGATACGTGATGACTTCTGTTCCTGGCGTGAATTCGTAGTTGATATGCTCAAAGGCGTGCGTCTTCATAACGGAGGCCATTACCTTGCGGTCGACGGTCAGCGGCACATAGACAACACTGCCCTTGACGAGGGCCGGCCAATGCTGGTTTCCCATGGCGTGACCGAGTTCGATGCAAGTCCGCATTGCCTCCTCGGGAGAGACACGCATCAGCTCGTCCAAATGCACGATCATGACCTCGCGCAACTCAATCCGCGCGATGACCGCCGCAGGCGCTTTGGGATCCCAGAGCAGCACATCCCCGTCGCGGATATTGGCGCCACGGTTCAGCGAAACCGCCAGCTCGACACCCATCTTGGTGTTCTTCCGGAAACGGCTCTTCTGCGCCTCCCATTGATCGAGATGCAGGACATCAACCTCGACCTCCGCCAGCCGCGCAGCCCAGTCCGGGTCGTTGATGTTGCCTAGAACGGTTTCAATGATGACCATGTGACAATCCCGTCAACTGAAGAAGTATTTTTGGTTCAGAGAGATCGTTTTTAGGGGCGGCACCGTCGCGTGCTTGCCGTCGACAGTGACGGCGAATGTCTCCGGGTTCACTTCGATGTTCGGGGTGCCGGTATTGCGAAGCATGTCACGTTTGCCGATCTTGCGCACATTCTTGATCGGATGAACCTGCCGCCGCAGTCCAAGCCGCTCCTTGATCCCGGCGGCATGGGCCGCGCCGGACACGAAGGTGATGCAGGTCTCAGCCAGAGCATTGCCGTAGGCGCCGAACATCGGCCTGTAGTAAACTGGCTGCGGCGTCGGCAGTGACGCGTTCGGATCGCCCATGACCGACCAGCTGATAAACCCGCCCTTGATGATCATCTTCGGCTTCGCCCCGAAGAATGCAGGCTCCCATAGGACGAGATCCGCGACCTTGCCGACCTCAACGGAGCCGAGCATGTCGGCGATGCCATGGGTAATGGCTGGATTGATCGTGACCTTCGCGACATAGCGCAGGACCCGAAAGTTGTCGTTGCCTGGAGCATCCTCTGGCAGTTTGCCGCGCTGGGTTTTCATCCCATCCGCCGTCTGAATGCACCGCAGCCAGACCTCGCCGATCCGGCCCATTGCCTGGGAATCGCTCGAAAACATCGAGATCACGCCCATGTCCTGCAGCACGTTCTCCGCCGCGATGGTCTCGGCACGGATTCGGCTCTCGGTGAACGCCACGTCCGACGGGATGTCAGGGCTGAGGTGGTGGCACACCATGATCATGTCGTAGAGCTCTGCCTGGGAGTTGATCCCGTAGGGAAGCGTCGGGTTCGTCGAGGACGGCAGAACGTTGGGAAGGCCAGCGATCTTGATGATGTCCGGGGCATGGCCGCCGCCCGATCCTTCGGTATGGAAGGAATGTACGGCGCGGCCCTCGAATGCCGCAATCGAGTCATCGACGAACCCGGATTCATTGAGCGTGTCGGTGTGGATGCAGACCTGGATGTCCATGTCGTCAGCGACGGTGAGGGCGGAACGCAGCACTGCTGGGGTCGTGCCCCAGTCCTCGTGGCACTTGAAGCCGACGGCACCGGCCTCGATCTGTTCGACCAGCGCGGCCTTGCCATGCCCGTGGCCCTTGCCGAGAATGCCGACGTTGATCGGCCAGTTCTCGAAGGCGCGCAGCATCATCGTGATATTCCCCGGGCCCGACGTGACCGTGGTGGCATTTGAGCCGTCCGAGGGGCCCGTGCCGCCACCTATCAATGTCGTGGTTCCGTTCGAGAGCGCCGCGTGCGCCTGCTGTGGGGAAATGAAATGAATGTGCGAGTCGATGCCACCCGCCGTCAGGATCAGATGCGACCCGGAGATTGCGTCGGTGGCGAGACCAATCTCGAGGCCAGGAGTAATGCGGTCCATCGTCTGGGGATTGCCGGACTTGCCAATGGCGCAGATGCGGCCGTCCTTCACGCCCACATCGGCCTTCACTACGCCGAGGACTGCATCAATGATGGTCACGTTGGTGATCACCAGATCGGGAGCCCCGCCGGGCCGCGTCACCTGGTTGTCTATCCCCATGCCTTCACGCATGCTCTTGCCGCCGCCGAAAACGATCTCGTCGCCGTAGCCGCCACGGAGGTCCCGTTCGATTTCGACGAACAGGCCCGTATCGCCCAAGCGGATGCGGTCACCGGTTGTGGGGCCGAAAAGGCCGACATACTCTTGTCGCGAGATGGTTGGCATGGGTGCCTCCAGGCAAGCGGATCGACGCGAGATCTTGACCGATAAACTGCTTCAGGACTGTCGCGATGACAAACGGAAGCCTCGTTTCTCCGCAAGTGCCACAGCCTTTGACTTGCGTTTGGCAGAGTCCTTACCGTCCGTCGGTCCGTCGACAAGGTTATTGAACCCATAGACGGCCCGTTTGCCGCCATAAGGGACGAGTTGCACTTCGCGTTCATCACCGGGTTCAAAGCGTGTCGCTGTGGATGATGGAATATTGAGGTGCAAACCGAAGGCCGCAGTTCGGTCGAACTCCAGGGCAGGATTGACCTCGAAAAAGTGGAAATGCGACCCGACCTGGATGGGACGGTCGCCGGTATTGCGTACCTTGAGCGTCGTTACCGACCTGTCGTCATCAAAGGTGATTGGTGCCGGGCTGCAAACGTAGCCGCCGACTGGTACATCGAATGGAGCCGGGTCTACATCGGCGGCGACTGCCGGTCCTATCTTCGGGCCACCCATCCTGCCACCTCCTCGTTGAACGAACTTCCTGTCTTACTGAATTGGCCTGTGCACGGTTACGAGACGGCTCCCGTCGGTAAAGATGGCTTCGATCTGCACCATCGGGATGAGATCGGCGACGCCGTCCATGACGTCGTCTACGGTCAGCGCCACACTGGCGTCCTTGGTCACATCCTCGATCGTCTTACCGGCTCGGGCACCGTCGAGGGCGACCGCGGATATGACAGCGACGGCTTCGGGATAATTGAGCTTCAGGCCCTTGGCTTTCCGTTTCAACGCTACATCGGCCATCATATAGATGAGGAGTTTGTCGAACTCGCGCGGAGTAAGTTGCATCGCTGCCTCCAGTTCCTGGACACAAGACAACAATCAAATCGCGGCGACTGCGTCCTGCTGGCCGATGGAGCCTGTCATCGGCCCCTAAATCGGGTCAGTTGCGTCAATGCACGGTCGGACTCGGTTGGGTAGCGGAACTCAATGGGCATCAATTGAGCCATAAGAGATCCTCCTCGCGGCGAAAAGCGGGGCATTGCTGCTCATGAGAATATCAAGTGCGAGCCACACGTCTATCGGGACTAACCTTGGATTTATCTCGAGAAAACCCTGAAGCGATTTGAAAAATCTGCCCTATTGTCGGGGGCTCCCGTAGCGCTGCCCAAGCGAAACGACATGTCGGCAAATCACCGTTCAATGCAGAGGGCCGTTTGCGCTTGCCCGCGTCCGTAGTCCTGCCGTAGAATTTGAGGGTTTACCCCGATAGTCAGAGGCATCGTGAGAGGGGACAATCGTACCACCAAGGCTTTGCCCATTCACTGTCTTTGGCCAAGCAGCATTATTGTTGTTCCTGTTCGGTGAAGCAGACGTCTCGGCTTGTTTCATAGTCCCGTGTGGGCTTTGGGCATCTTCTTCGGTTGAATAAGGAGAGGGTCATGAAACGTGCAACCATAGCAATACTAGCCTCGGCAGCTATGTTGGCTCCTACCGCTACGCTTGCGCATACCGGACACGGTGATGCGGCGGGATTCATGCATGGCATGGCTCACCCCATCGGTGGGATCGATCATGTCCTGGCCATGGTTGCGGTCGGCATATTGGCCGCGCGGATTGGCGGGAGATCCCTATGGCTGCTGCCATCGACATTCATTTCCGTCATGGCAGGCGCAGCCGTTCTCGGAATGGTGGGGTTCGATCTCCCGTCCTTCGAGGTTTGGATCGCCGGCTCCCTGGTCGCGTTTGGGCTGGCCGTCGCCTATCCTTCCCATCTGTCATCCCTAACGGGTGCGGGCCTCATTGCCGTGTTTGCCATCTTCCACGGTTATGCTCATGGAACCGAAATGCCTGCCGGTGGGTCCGGCCTCGCGTATGCCGCGGGCTTCCTCATGGCGACGACCCTTCTGATCGGCCTCGGTGCCGGCAGTGCACTCCTGGTTGGTCTCATGGGAGGCCGGATCGGGCATCGCACCGTCCAAATCGGCGGAGGCGCAATCGGACTCTATGGCTTGGCGGTTCTGTCGACAATCCTCTGAATCGCAACGGAATGATCACTGTGTGATGTGCCGACAACCCTACGCGATGAGGCGCTTGTATGGCGGAAACAGGGGCTATCGGCTCTGTGATACCAAACGATGCACATCGTGGTGACAGAATGGCAGGCTCTATTCCGCCCTCTCGTGGGCCCAGCCATCTAGCCCGAGCAATAGCGTGGGCGCCGGCGGTGCAGTGACGGCGCGCCGGCCTGAGACGGCAGACATGGCGGGGCGCCACAACCCGCCTTCAAGGGGGACAGGTAGACCATGGGACTCTTCGGCATACTGGTCGCACTCGCGCTGCTCATGTGGTTGGCTTACCGGGGATGGAGCGTCCTTCTGGTCGCCCCGGCAGCGGCGCTTCTGGCTGCTCTGATCTCTGGTGAGCCGCTGCTTGCCCACTGGACGCAGACTTTCATGGCCGGGGCTGCGCGTTTTGTCGCGCAATGGTTTCCAATGTTCCTGCTCGGTGGGTTGTTCGGCAAGCTCATGGACGACAGCGGTTCGATCACTGCGATTGCGCGCTTCCTGACCAAGCAACTGGGAGTAGGTCGAACGATGCTTGCGGTCGTGCTCGCCTCGGCCGTCGTCACCTATGGAGGGGTCAGCGTCTTTGTCGCCTTCTTCGTTCTCGTACCGATGGCGCGCGAGATGTTTAAAGCCGCGAACCTCCCGGCCCGGTTGATGCCCGCAACCATCGGTCTCGGTGCCTTTACGTTCACCATGTCGGTGATGCCGGGAACGCCCTCGGTCAACAACGCCATTCCGATGCCTTACTTCGGCACGACGACCTTCGCAGCGCCAGGGCTGAGTATCATCGCGTCGGCGATCATCTTCGCATTCGGCATGTGGTGGCTCGGCCGCGCTGAGGCGGCCGCGCGCAAGGCCGGCGAAGGTTATGGTGTCGATGCGGAAACCGCTCCCGCCCTTGATGAAATGATTCGCGAACAGGCGGCGCCGGCCGGCGACTTCGACCCGGCCGAGTTGCCGCATGGCAAGCGGGCCGAGAGTGGGCCCCCCTTCGTCCTGGCCGTGCTCCCCCTCGTCGTCGTTATCGTCACGAATTTCTTGATGTCGCTTATCGTTTTCCCGCGCCTCGACTTTTCGTTCCTGTCCGAGCCCCAGTGGGGCGGTACGACGATCGGGGCCGTGAGCGGCGTCTGGTCAGTTATCGTGGCTCTCGCGGCGGCAAACCTGACGGTCATTGTCATCAATTTTCGACGCTTGCCATCTCCTCGCGAAAGTCTGGACGCCGGTGCGAATTCTGCAGCCTTGCCGATGATGATGATCGCCAGTCTTGTCGGCTTCGGCGCGGTCGTTGCCGCATTGCCGGCGTTTGCGACGGTTCGCGATGCGGTATTCTCGATTCAGGGAGGACCGCTGGTCTCGCTGTCCGTCGCCATGAATGTGTTGGCGGGGCTGACCGGTACTGCCTCCGGCGGGATGGCAATTGTACTCAATGCATTTGGCAGCGATTTTATGCGTCTTGCTGTTGAGCATGACATCGATCCCGAATTGATGCATCGGATCACGACGATGAGCGCCGGTACCCTGGACGCTCTTCCCCATAATGGCACCGTGCTACTGCTGCTGCAAATTAGTGGTCTGACCCACGGTGAAAGCTATTTGGACATGGTGATGACCGTGATCGTCAGCTGCGTTATCGCACTTGTTGCCGTCCTGATACTCGGTTCAGTTTTCGGGTCGTTTTGACGGGTGAGTTTCGGCAGCACCAGTGCCGAGACTGTCAGCATCAGCAAAGCTGCTATCATTCGTGGCATCCGGCTTTGGAATTTCAGCAAGCCGTGGCGTGCGCTGCCAGGCGCCAACGCAACGCCAAGGACCGGATCGGCGGCGACTGAATGTAGGAGCACATAGGAGCCCGGCAACGGCTACAGCCCCGGAACAACCCAAAAGAGCTCATCTCTCGGCGGGCGTGACCACATGATACATGCGTGGTTCGTATTCTTCCGCCGCAGATAACCATATTAACGAGACTATAAGCGCAACTCCTTGATAGATGACCGATCACTGAGCGGCATGAGCGACCATGGCATGAGCTTGTTTCCCGGAAACGGAGAGCCATTCACCTCGCTTGCAGGAGTCCGGATGAGACAAGGTCCGACATCTTCGGGCGCGGCTCTAGGGTTTATCCCGTACGACCTCGGGGATTTCCCCGATTGCCACGCAGCCTAGCACCGATATCTACAAAGCTTACCGGAAAAGGGCCTCGCTGCTTCTAGGGGAGTATGGTCCATGGCGGAATTGGTGGTCGTCGGCTTCGCTGTCCCGAGCCCATCCGCCGAGCCCGAGCGATGGCATCGAGGCCGCGGGCACGATGGCCGAACGGCCGACATGATGACCCGTGCCGTTCGGCAAAGGAGATCGACATGCTCACACGACGGATCCTCCTGAATTGGTTGGTCGGAGCGGCGGTGTCTATCCCGCTCGGCACGGTCGCATCGACCGACGCGGACGCTCAGCCCCGTCCCGAACGTCGCCCGCCGCCCCGGCGTCCGGGAGGGCCTCCCCCGCCGCGGCGGCGGGAGCGGCGGCCGCGACCCCGTCCCGGCTTCGTCTGGGTGCCGGGCCGCTGGGTCTGGAGCGCCCGCCGCGGCCGCTGGGTCTGGGTGTCGGGCCATTGGGTCCGCCGCAGAGGCCGGTGGTAGGCCGTCCGATGCAGCCGACACCGTCCCACGATTTGGACTGCATCCGCAAAGAGATGCTTTTTGACTGCCTGAACGAAGGTCGCTTTTGGCACTGGTCTGACGTAGGCCAAACTTCTGCATAGGAGAGTGAAGCGGACTATGGCTCGCCCGGACTTATGGGCCGTGTTTGACCCGCAACGGACCCTGGCGTCTTTGCCTTGAGACATCGCTTCCGGCATGTGCACTCCCGTGGGGACGTCGCCATCGGATCGTCTCGGTGGTATCCTTGGCGCGCAGGGTTGCGATGTTGGATAGCCTGACGGTTCCAGGCCGTGCAGATTTCCCACAGCCGTAAACCAGCAGATCTCCTCAGGGAGACGGCCATGGCGACAGCATGGGTTGAGCGGCGGCTGGCCGCGATCCTAGCCGCGGATGTCGTGGGCTACTCCCGCCTCGTCGAGCAGGACGAGGCCGGAACGCTGT
>NZ_JBVVAK010000156.1:0-16874 GCF_055792825.1 Microvirga sp. GN3 | reverse complement strand
CCAGATGCGCGCGGATATCCATGATGGCCAGGAGCAATCGCTCCACATGGGCCGGATCCATGAGCGCAAGACCAACCTCGCCATCTCGAAAAGCCTCTTGCGACGCACGGCCGGTCCATACATCAGGGTCAAACTGAGAAATGCCCTGGCCTACAGGAACGTCCGATGTTCCTGTCTTGAGCGGACATTCAGTCTACTTCCGGGATGTGCCAGCAGCGGACCTTTGGTCATCATAATCAAAGCCGCTTGCCAGGCAGACTATGTCGCTTCCATCCCAAGGCTTCGAGTAGGGTAACGGAGCGTTGGATCAAAAGGATTGAGCTGCCGAGCGATTCCTTCCGCTTCGTTTCGTAGCAAATCGACCACCAGCGGCAGCCGATCCCCCTCCAAGCGCTCCGACAAAGTGCCGATGCTCAGGGCCGCCACGGCGCGCCCTTCCGGATCGCGGATCGGCACCCCCACGCCGGCCATGCCGGGGATCAGGCCCGTATTGAGGCTGCAGAAGCCGGTCTTACGGACGTTCTGGATCTGCATCCGCAATCCGATCTCGTCGAAGCCGCCCCGGTCGAGCAAGCGGGGAACGTTGAAGCGGATCACGACCTCGCGCTCCTCCTCCGGCAGGAATGACAGGATGGCGAGACTGCCCTGACCGATGCCGAGGGGCACCTTGCCGCCGATATCGCCCGTGAAGGTTCTGATCGGGAACGGGCCCTCCACCCGATCCAGGCAGACGGCGTCGAACCCGTTCCGCACCAGAAGGAAGATGCTGTCGCTCAACGTGGAGGACAGGCGCAGAAGCGCTGGCCGGGCCGTGCTGCGCAATCCGCCCGAATGCGCGGCCCGCGCGGCTAGGACGAAGAAGTCGAGGGCCAACCGGTATTTACGGCTCGCGCCCACCTGCTCGACGAAGCCCTCGGCGATCAGAACCTTCAGGGCCCGATGGGCGCTGGGTTGGGTGATCCCGCTGGCCGAAGCAATGTCGGTCAGGCGCATCCCGTGGGAGTCTCCAGCCCCGAGAACCTTCAGGAGAGCCAAGGCCCGCTGCGTTCCGGATACAGTATCTTCCGCCATAGAAAATAATTTCTCGAAATTGGCCCTTTTTATTTCATTTAGCGAAACATAAGTCAAAAAACTTTCACATACTGAAATTAGCGCGTTGACTCGGCCTGAAGCCTCGCCCGTGATGTCAATCCGGGCGTCGTGCTCCCTCGGGCTCATGGCCCGATGCTTTGCAAGGATCGGAGACCAGAATGGCATTCCTGACACTCGAAGGAGTTTCCAAGGAATTCGGCACGTTCACGGCCGTTCGCGATGTCACCCTGACGATCGACAAAGGCGAATTCGTTTCGCTTCTTGGCCCGTCAGGCTGCGGGAAGACGACGACCCTGCAGATGATCGCCGGTCTCGTCGAGCCGACTGAGGGCCGGATTTCCCTCGACGGGCGCGATATCACGCGCGAGAAGCCTAATCGCCGCGGCCTAGGCGTCGTCTTTCAGAGCTATGCCCTCTTCCCTCACATGACGGTGGCGCAGAACGTCGCCTTCGGGCTCGAGATGCGACGGGTGCCGCAGGCCGAGCGGGCCGAGCGCGTGCAGGAGGCACTCATGCTGGTGCAACTCTCCTCCTTTGCCGACCGTTATCCCCGCCAGCTCTCGGGCGGTCAGAGGCAGCGTGTCGCTATCGCTCGTGCCCTCGTCATCGCGCCGCCCGTCCTCCTGCTGGACGAGCCTCTCTCCAACCTCGATGCCAAGCTTCGGGAGGAGATGCAGTTCGAGTTGCGGCGGATCCAGCGCAAGGTTGGCACGACGACGATCATGGTCACCCACGATCAGGCTGAAGCGCTCTCCATCAGCGATCGTGTGGTCGTGATGGAAGGCGGACGGATGACGCAGGTCGATGCCCCCTACCGGCTCTACGAACAGCCCTCGAATGCCTTCATCTCGTCCTTCGTCGGCAAGACCAATCTCCTTGCCGGCACTTGGCGCCGCAACGGCGCATCCAGCGCCGTGGATATCGGAGGCATCCTGCTGGAGGCCTCCGCCCGGGAGATTGCCGCCGGGACACCGGTCACGCTGTCCATCCGCCCCGAGAAGATTCTGCTCTGCGATGCTGGTACAGGCCGCCTCGACGGACGCGTCGCCAGCCGCTTCTTCCTAGGCAGCCAATGGCTCTTCACCGTCGAGACCCCGTTAGGGATCCTGACGGTCTCCACGCCCAACCAAGGCGGTGAGCCGCCCGCGGAAGGCTCTCCCGTGGGGCTCGACTGGTCGCCGGTTGACCTGCGCGTCATCGCGGGTACCGCCGCAGCGGCTTGAGGGAGGGAAAGATGATGACTCCGCGCTCCCCTACCTCTTCAGCCCCATGGCTGCTTGCCGGCCCTGGGGCCCTGTTCTTTGTTGGGCTCGTACTACTGCCGCTGGCGCTGACCGTTATCCTGTCGTTTCAGGCCTACGATCATTCCACCGGTATCCAGAACACCTTCACACTGTCCCACTACGTGACCGTCATTACGGACGGGTATTATCTCGAGATCTTCTGGAGGACGCTGCGGATCGCGGCCCTGACCACGCTCATCTGCGCCGCGATTGGTGTTCCAGAGGCCTATATCCTGTCGCGCATGCGGGATCCGTGGCGCTCGGTTTTCCTTCTCGTCATAATTGGCCCATTGCTCGTCTCGGTCGTGGTCCGCACCTTTGGCTGGAGCATGCTGCTCGGCTCGCAGGGCCTCGTGAACCAGGCGCTGCAACTTCTCGGATTCGGCCCGGCTAGGATCCTCTACACCGAGACCGCCATCGTTATCGCTCTTGTCCACGTCATGCTGCCGTTCATGGTCATTCCGGTGTGGACGGCCTTGCAGAAGCTCGATCCCATGGTGGAGGCTGCAGCCTGGACGCTCGGCGCCTCGCATTTTACGGCTCTCCGCCGGGTGGTCATGCCGCAGGTGACGCTGGGCATGCTCTCCGGCAGCCTCATCGTCTTCGGGCTGTCGGCCAGTGCTTTCGCCGTTCCGGCTCTCCTCGGAGGCCGCCGGCTGAAGATGGCGGCGACCTTAGTCTACGACGAGTACCTGCAGGAACTCAACTGGCCGCTCGGAGCCACCATCGCGATCATCGTACTTATCGCAAACCTTTGCATCATGCTGGCCTACAACCGAATGGTTGAGGCCCGCGCACGCCGGACACTGGGATAATTCCATGCAGAAGAACGGCACGATCGCACTCGCTTTTCACATTCTAGTCCTGACGTTCGTCTTGGCGCCGCTCGTTGTCATCTGCCTCGTTGCGTTCACTCCCGAGAATACGCTGAGCCTGCCAACAACCGGTTTGTCCCTGCGCTGGTTCAAGGCTGTGTTCGAACATCCAGATTTCATGGCGTCCTTCGGGAACAGTATCTGGCTGGCAACGCTCTCTGCGACATTGGCCGTCGCGTTCGCCGTGCCTGCCGGGCTTGCTATCAGCCGCTATACGTTCCCAGGCAGGGACTTTCTCAATGCCTTATTTCTGTCGCCGCTGATCATTCCTCATCTGGTTCTCGGGGTGGCCTTTCTGCGTCTATTCGCGCTCCTTGGCGCCACGGGTAGCTTTGCCTGGCTTGTAGCAACACACATCATTATCGTAACGCCCTATGTGCTCCGTCTCGTGCTCGCTGCCTTGTCCGGGCTCGACCGCAGTGCTGAGCAGGCCGCGCGGACGCTTGGTGCTGGGGAATGGACCGCGTTTCGCCGCATCACAGCTCCAATGATCCTGCCCGGCATCACAGGCGGCTGGCTGCTTGCCTTTATCAACAGCTTCGACGAGCTGACGATGTCGATCTTCGTCACCTCGCCCGCAACCGTCACGCTGCCGGTCCGTATGTACATGTATGCGACGGAGTCTATCGATCCGATGATGGCGGCCGTTTCAGCCCTGATGATCGCCATCACGGCCGCCGCCATGCTGGTGCTGGACCGCGCGTTCGGGCTCGACCGCATTCTCGTCGGGCAGCGCTGAGGAAATGGAAATGGCTCTTCTCAAGCGCCTTGCCCGACACGAGCTTCCCCTCGTTTCCTTCACGCTGAACGGTGAGGCCTGCTCCGGCCGTGCGGGCGATACGGTTTTGACCGCTGTTCTCACCCAGTCCGATTGGCTGCGTCTCAGCGACTTCTCAGGGGGTCCCAGGGCCGGTTTCTGCCAGATGGGCGCGTGCCAGGACTGCTGGGTACTCACAAGCGACGGCGGGCGCATCCGCGCCTGCAGCACGGTTCTCGAACCGGGGATGAATCTTCGAACCATGACGGAGCCGAGATCGTGAGCGACGCCATTCGACCGCTGATCGTCGGCGCCGGCCCTGCCGGCATCCGTGCCGCCCAGATCCTCGTGAACGCAGGCATCAGACCTGTCGTCATCGATGAAGCGCCATCGGGCGGCGGGCAGATCTATCGCCAGAGGCTCGTGCCTGACGAGCGCTCCGCGAAAGATCTCTACGGATCGGAGGCCGCGAAGGCCACCGACCTGCACGACACCTTCGCGCGAATCCGCGACAGGATTGATTATCTTCCCGAAACCCTGGTATGGAACCTCCGCGACAAGGCTGCGGATGCGGTGACGGGCCATCACACGCGCCGCATCGCATTCAGCCATCTGATCCTGGCCACCGGCGCAACCGACCGAGTGCTCCCCTTCCCCGGCTGGACCCTTCCGGGCGTCTTCACCCTCGGCGGCTCCCAGATCGCCCTGAAGTCGCAGGGCTGCGCCATCGGCGAGAAGGTTGTGTTTCTCGGCTCCGGACCGCTGCTCTATCTTGTTGCGTGGCAATATGTGAAAGCCGGCGCCAACGTTGCGGCCGTTTTAGACACGGCACCGTTCTCGGCGAAGCTTCATCTCCTTCGCGGATTGTTCGCTCAGCTTTCCGTCGTGCTGCGCGGTTTCCGCTATGCCGCCGAACTCATGGCGCGCGGCGTTGCCGTTCGCTTTGGGGTTCAGCCGGTTCGCATCGACGGCACAGCGAGAGTCGAGGGATTTGTCTGGCGTGAGCGCGGCAAGGAGCATCGCCTCGCCTGCGACGCGGTGGGTTATGGCTTCTCCCTACGGTCCGAAACGCAGCTCGCGGATCTTGCGGGATGCCGCTTCATCTTCGATGCGCGGGACCGGGCATGGCGGCCCGAACGCGACGACGCGGGACGCACCAGCATGCCGGGCGTCTATATCGTGGGTGACGGTGCCGGCATTGCCGGAGCGGATGCCGCCGAACTCGCCGGAGAACGGGCGGGCCTCACGCTTCTCGAGGACGCAGGCCTGTCGGTCGATCATGCGCGGATCGGCGTGCTGGAGGGCAAGCTCGCCAGCATCCAGAAATTTCGTGACGTTCTCGAGTCCGCGTTCCCGTTTCCGGAAGCCTGGGCCAACAGCATCGCCGATGATGTGACCCTGTGCCGGTGCGAGGAGATCGCCGTCGGCCATGTGCGCGCTGCCGTGCGCGATCAGGGTATTTTCGAACTCAACCGTCTCAAGGCGTTGACGCGTGTTGGCATGGGCCGGTGCCAGGGACGGATGTGCGGAAGCGCGGCGGTGGAAGTGCTGGCCGCCGCCTGCGGTCAATCGCCGGACGCGGTCGGACGGTTGCGTGCACAGCCGCCCATCAAGCCCATTCCGCTGGAGGTTGTGGCCGAGGGAGAAGCCGCATGAGCCGAACCCTTCATAAGGATGTCGCCATCATCGGCGGCGGGCTCGTCGGAAGCTCCGCGGCCCTTGCCCTGCGACGCATGGGCTTCTCCGTCGTGCTTCTCGACAAGGGCTTCTGCGGCGCGCAGGCCAGCGGCGTGAACTACGGCGGCGTGCGCCGTCAGGGCCGTCCGCCGGAGCAGATCGCTCTGTCTCAACGGGCTCATGCCATCTGGCCGCGCCTGAAGGATCTCATCGGTATCGATGGTGAATTCGTGCGCTCAGGCCACCTGAAGCTCGCGAGAACCGAGGCCGAGATGGCATCGCTCGAAGCCTATGCGGCCTGCGTCGCGGATCTGGGGCTCGACCTGGAGCTGATCGACGGCAACCAGCTGCGGGAGCGTTTTCCCTGGATCGCGGGAGACGCCATGGGCGCGTCTCTGTGTGCAGGTGACGGACATGCCAATCCGCGCCTTGTCTCTTCGGCGTTCGCCCATGCGGCGCGGCAGGCCGGCGTGGATGTTCTCGAACACACCCCTGTGTCTCATGTCGAGAAGGCGCTCGACGGCTTTCATCTGTCGGCAGGCTCGAACATCGAGATCAAGGCGCGCTTCGTGATCAACAGCGCCGGCGCCTGGGCCGGTCCCTTCGCGGAAGCGTTCGGCGAACCCGTGCCGCTCCATGCCATCTACCCGAGCATGATCGTCACCGAGCCCCTCAACGTCTTCATGAACGTGAACATCGGGGCCGAAGGCGGTGGCATCTATGCGCGCCAGGTTGAGCGCGGCAACTGCATCGTCGGCGGCATGCGCGGCGAGCCGCTTGCAGAGCGCGACTTCTCCCGTCCCACGGGCTCGGGCGCCGTGACCATCATGAACCGCGCCGCAGCCCTGTTCCCGGCTCTGCGCCATGCTTACGCCATCCGCTTCTGGAGCGGTACAGAAGGCGAGATGGCGGACCGGAACCCGGTGATCGGCTTCAGCCGGACCACACCGAACCTCATTCATGCCTTCGGCTTCTCGGGAGCCGGATTCCAGATCGCGCCGGGAGTTGGCGAAGTCCTGGCCGAGCTCGTCCGTGACGGTGAAAGCCGCACGTCGATTCAAGCTTTCGCCATCGATCGATTTGTCCGCACGATCCAAGGCTCCCGGGCAGATAACGGACCTGAACCAAAAAAGAGGGAAACAGCACAATGAAAACGACGACTCTTTTGCAAGCCACGGCCTTTGCCGCGCTCGCCATCGCTGCCTCCGGCGCAGCCCAGGCGCAGACGAAGACGCTCTATGTCGGCATGAACGGGGGCAACTTCGAGAAAACCTTCACGCAGCATGTCTTCCCGGATTTCGAGAAGGCAAACGACGTGAAGGTTGTCGTTGTGCCGGGCACATCGTCCGACATTCTGGCCAAGGCCACCGCGGCAAAGTCTAATCCCCAGATGCATGTGATGTTTCTCGATGACGGCGTTATGATCCGCGCCATCGGCGCAGGCCTGTGCGAGAAGATCAAAGATGCGCCGGCTCTGGCCGATCTCGCTCCGGGCGCCCGGCTGAAGGATGACATGGCGATCGGCATCGACCTCGGCATGACGGGCCTCGCCTACAACAAGAAGATGTTCGAGGAGAAGGGCTGGGCCCCCCCGACCTCGTGGATGGATCTCGCCGACCCGAAGTACAAGGGGAAAGTTGTGTTCCAATCCGCTGCCGCCTCGTCCTTCGGACTGCATGCCTTCCTAATGTTCAACCGCATCCAGGGCGGTAATGAGAAGAACGTCGAGCCGGGCTTCTCCAAGTTCAAGGACACCATCGGCCCAAATGTGCTCGAATACATCCCGAGTTCGGCCAAGATCTCCGAGATGGTGCAGACCGGCGAAGCCGCGATCTTCCCGTTGACCCCCACCGCCGTCGC
Source organism: Microvirga sp. GN3 (assembly GCF_055792825.1). Classification (NCBI taxonomy): domain Bacteria; kingdom Pseudomonadati; phylum Pseudomonadota; class Alphaproteobacteria; order Hyphomicrobiales; family Methylobacteriaceae; genus Microvirga; species Microvirga sp. GN3. Next base: position 9,330 of record NZ_JBVVAK010000156.1, on the reverse strand, counting down.
GGCTCATCAGGAGAAGAACATTCCGGTGGAATATGCGCAGCCCAAGGAAGGCTCCGTTGTCCTAATGGTGACCCAGTGTGTCATCGCTAATAGCAGTGAGCCCGAACTCGCTCAAAAGCTTGCTGCCTATCTCCTCTCGCCAGAGGCTCAGAGTAAGGCGCTCCAATATGGTAACATCGTTCCTTCGAATGTGAACGCCAAGGCCCCCACACCCGAAGCAGAAGCCAAGCTCAAGAAATTCCACGAGTACATGAAGACTGCCATCACGCTTGACTGGGATACCATCAACGAGAAGCGGCCGGAGTGGAACAGCCGCTGGAACAAGACCATCGAGCGCTGATAAGATCGAGAAACAAGGCGGATGCTCGATGCATCCGCCTTATCCCACTCCCACACTGCCTGAACCGCGGCAGGGACCTGCGGTAAGCACAATAGCCAGCGTCCCTGTTCGTCTCCGATCCAAGCGATTCACTTGGAGCATCTCTAGGCTGAAGGAGAAGCCTCTGCACTCATTCGGAAAGTCCGCTTGGGGTCAAAACACGACGTAGAGGCCTGCCAATGAAGGTCCGCTTAGACCCTATGAGCCGACCAAAGCTACGCCAAACATGCGCCGTTCAATCAGTTCTATTTTTGGATGTGACGTTTGTGATGCTGTGACGCCAAAGTTTTCAAATACTTAGATCTTTGGAGACGATGTGATGCATGTGACACCGCACAGGCCTGTCCGCTGAACCAGTGGCACTCCAGTCGCCAATTGAATTGCTGCAACTGAGCTAACTGGCCGTGCCAGAATCTATCGTGTGAACCGCCGCCCCAAAATCCTCTCTGTATTTGCAAGGAGAAACTTCAGCACCTCGCCGTCCGCCTCATGGCAGGCTTCCACCTGCCGCCAGTAGGTTGCCCAACGCATCCACTTCGGCTTGATCGGCAATCGCTCCAGCAAGTTCGGGCTACCGCCGATCCGCTTCCGAGCCTTGCGAGCTCGCCTGCGGGCTCGATCAGGAGCGCCCTCCCGCTGAATGGCATAGCCCAGGCAATGCGCCTGCCGGGATGCGAATACACCCGCTCCATATGGCAGGTGCAGTTTCATGGCCCGTCGCCCTGTAGAGGGGCATATGAACCACCACCGGCGGCCGCCATAGGGTGGTGCTGTGGTGACCAGATGAATTGTCTGCTCTCCTACGCGAACTGCCCTTCCGAGCCCATCAAAGCGGATGATGCTGCACAAGCGCAGGACACCATTATTCCCATTCAGCGCGATTTGGTACTCGATGTGGCAAGCAGGTTGTCCCGTATTAGGCCACGTCCATTGCAGATTTCCGGATTGGGTAGAATTAGGCACAAGGCCGGCGTCTGTCAGATACCGAATATCGAGAGTGGTGCCGCTTTCAATTGTGGGGCGCCCACCGCCGCTCCTGGCCATTTCTCCGCTCCACAATCCTAAATTTCCTGACGAACTATACAATCAGGTTAGCAGCAGAGGGGGCAAATCTCGGACGCCCTAACATCTAAATGGCTGAGAACCTGCGCACGGGCATCCGAGAATTTTTTCACGCCTCCGCCTTGGAAGTGCGATCAATAGGCTCGCGCGCTCCAGCCAGGCAGCGGTATCTACTCTACCTTCGTGGTTCGGACGAACGTGCGTCCGTCCGAGAGAACGGCACCTATCCGCGTGAGGCAGTTGACCTGTGCACCGTTGAGAACCCAAGCCAATGCTACGGGCGAGCACTGCGGACCAATGACGTCACGAGCCGTCCAGCCCAACCGCTCTGCGGCGCTTCCCCAAGTATCGAGGAAGACACCAACATCGTCGATCGCTTGGTGCCAACGGGACAAACTCACGCTGGTAGCACGGGAGATCTGCAAGGCAGCAAACACACGAGCAAAGGCGGGGGAGACCCCGCCTTCTAGTGCCATGGCCTCACGCTCCTCGAGGTCGCCCTCAGCGCCAATCTGTTGCTCGCCCTCCTCGACAGCAAGGTCCGGACACTCCGACGCCGACGTCACAAGTGTCTCACTCCCCGTGGAGTGGTAAGTCATTGTGCTGCCTGACATCCCAGCGTCACAAACGTCACAGGTCTTTTCTGACGGGATGGCGTTCGCCAAGCGAGCCAGATGAGAGCGGAGGCGCAGAATGTTTGGTGCCATTACTCCCCCCAGCCCTCAAGAGCACTCACCTTCACGACGAAAAGGTTCTGGGTGCGATCCCCAATGCGCTTTGCCAGTCGGTAGGCCGCATCTGAGCCGCTGACGAGCACGCCCTTTTCGGCCAGCAGTTTCGCGATTGTTGATGGCTGGCCTACACCGCCGACCACCTTCCTCCAACCAGTGGCCGTAAAGCCCCACACCGGTTCGCCGCTATGCGTGAACCGGTAGCCGAGCAGGTCGACAATCATGCCGTGGTGCACAGGTGTTGCCGGATCGAGGTTGCGGAAGCGACTCTCGCCGTAGCTCTCGGTGGTGGCGCGCAAGGCATCCATCGCCGCCACATACTCGCCTGATCCCTCCCCGCCCCGCGACTCCCGCCAAGCCTCGAAGCATACGATGGCAGCTTGCTCCGCCTCTCCCTCAGCCCACGGCAGATCGAGGGTTTCTCGCGCGAGTTCGCCCGCCACGGCCACCAGCGCAAAGCGGGCAGCGACACGATGGGCCTGCCCGTCCGACGGCGGAATGCCGGCGAGGAGCTTGCCGGTGATTTCCCGGATCCGAATGCGCGCCACCTTTTCAACCGTTGCCGGATCATCAGCCAAGCCTTCGATAAAGGCTGGTCCTGCCGTGCCGTAGGTGCGCAAGGCAGCATTCTTGAGTGCTTCCGAGAACACCGCCGGCTCTATGCCCTTGGTGTCCTCGAACGCGCCGTAGCCTTGGCCAGCATCCGCGGGTACGTCCACCATGCGGGCAAGCTGACCCGCCCGCGGCTGGCGTCCACCCTCAGAAATCTTGTTTGCCAGGCCGATTTCCCCGGAGGACAGCAGCATGATGCGCCAGCTCGCCTGGCTCTTGAGCTCCGCGTTGCGGGTTGCGCGTGCTCGGCCAGTACCGTTGATCAGCATGTACACGGTGTTGCCGATCGTGCGGCCGTCGGCCTGTCCCATCTCATCCAGCACTAGAACGGCGCCGGAATGGGCGCGGGCAATGCTTTCAATGCCATTTTCGGTGCCATGCCAGGAATGAGCAAAACCCATCCGGCCGCCGCCACCGAAAACACTACCTGCCACCGTGAGCAAGGTGGTCTTGCCTACGCTGGAGGAACCCACGAAGTGGAAGCCGCCCCCCTCTCCCTGCAGTAAATCGTTTAGTGGGCCTGCGAGCGCGACAGAGCAGGCGAACACCGCCCGAGTGTTGCCCGTACATGGGCCGGCGACCTGGTTCCTCCATTCCTGCAGGGTGCCTGCGGTGCCATAGCGGGCAGCGTCGGCATTGCCGTCGAACATAACCTGCTCGTCGGCAGTATCACTGATGGTGCGGGTGGGAAGAACGAACATATTGTTATACCAGCCCGCCTGCGGCACCAAACGCACGCGGATGTCGCAGGTGAGATCGAAGAAGAACTCCTTCAACAGTTTCATATTGGCGGCTTTGGGTGAGATCCGCAGGCCTGCAGAAAGGAGGTGTCGGAAGACGTCCGCCCCCTCGCCAACCAGATTTGCTTGAGGAAGGATCCCCTGATGGGGCTTACCATCGCGGTCTCCCCACGTCAGAAAGAAGCCCCAGCCATGGCCTTTCGGGTCGCGGGCGAGGCCACGCACCACGAAGGGGTCGGCGATCTTTACCGGTCGGTCGCTCTCGCTCTTGCGGTACCAGAGCCCTTTGCCATTGAGAACAAAGCCCTCAGGCAGAACAAGGGCTTTGTCCGACGTGCCTGACACGAGTTCTTCCACGGTAGCCATTTTATCGATGGGAGCGTTCATTCAGCCCTCCTTCGAAGCCGTCGCCGCCGACGCGACGAGAATGCGCGGGAGGGGCTGCGCGAGCGCAGCAGCCAACTCGCGGCGATGATTCTGGTCTACTGCAATCAGCGGACCCGCATCACCGAGGTAGTCGCGTGCCAATCCAGCGTTGAGAAGCACGATGCCTTTGGCACCAGCACGCATCCAGTTCAGGGGCGTGCGGTGAATGGACAGGCCCTTGGACAGACGAGGGCGAAGGACGGAGCATTGCCCAAGCGCCCAGCCGAACCCGAGCCAGGTGCCAAGGCGCTTCGCTATGGGATTCCAGGCCGCAAGATCCACCAGACGGTCCTCGAAGTCGTGGATCGGCATGATGAAGGCCGACTCACCCTCTCCGCTTCCACACGACCGGCACAGCTGAACGAACTCGAAACGATGGGGATTTACCCACACAACAGTGCCTTCGGAAATCGAAGCCTTCTCCAAGGTCGTTTGATCAATACCTTGACGCTGGAACTCAGCGGCAACGAAGCCCGGGATCGGCCAGCACGCCGCGAAGATGCCGGCAATGTAGTCAGAAGTGTGAGCCTGGGTTGTGCGCTGTTGGACGCGCGCTTCAATACGACGATAAAGGTCGGTACGAGCCGGATCGGTGATGATGAAGGGATGCTTGTTTCCGGTCGGCTGGCGCTGCTGGCACGAGGCGCAGTTGCGCTTATGACGTTCCATGTTATCCATACTCTACTCACTGAATTTCAGCCCCGCGCGAGGTTGCACTCGTGGCGGGGTTCTCTTTGAGGCGGCCGCGGGCCGTGTTTGTTGGTGCAGGCTGTGTATGGGAAGTGAGGCGGGCTCAGCGGCCCTGAGCTTCCAGCATCTCGCGAATGGAGGCGATAAAGACGAGGCGGCGGCGGCCGATCGTGACCGTCTTCAACTTGCCCTCGTTGATGAGCTCGTAGAACTTCGTGCGGCCGATGTTGCCAGCAAGGCGGCGGCCTTCATTAACCGGAACGACAAGTGGCTCCAGTTCGGGCGGTGTACCGGGTTTCATGATTGTCTCCATGTGTCTGCGCGCATTGGCGGGCAGCGACGGTCAGAGACAACCAGGTCTGGAATGATCAATCTAAAGGGGTTTGGGACCTCTCATACGCTTAAACCCCGGGATTTGCTCACTTATGATTGTACGAAGGGCATCTTGGCCAACTTCTGGTTCGCCAAACGCTGAGAGTAGCTCATTCACAAGAGACCCAAATACGCCCTCTACTGCGGCGGATGGTAACTCGCCGAAGGTTTGAAAAAAAGGGAGTACCAACCCGCGTATCAAGGCTCTGCTCTTCGGCGTCTGCCCCGGGAAATTGCGATTCGGCGGGTTGAGAGCTCGTCGTTTGATCAGATCATCAACGGCTTCATCCAGCATCGACAGCGTCTCATCCGGATGAAAATGTCCCCAACCAGAGACATCGCCTATTGCAACTCTCTCGGCTTCGGTAAGTGTGGTTTCGCGAAGCTCCTCTTTATCGATACGCAATCGAAGCTTATTTTTTCCCAATGCCCGAAACCGAGGGGACTGCGCCTTCCTCCAGAACGTCCTAGGATTGTTCTTGCGCTGTTGCTCGGACACGTCCCAGAAAGTTATTGATAGTGTCTCCCTATCGTCGCGGGTGAATTCATCGAGGGTAGATCGAAGATTTCGCAATTGTGACTGGAATTGGCGCAGCGCGGTCGCCTTATGATCGGGATATACCCCGTCTGTGCGTTCAACTTCGCTCACGACAAATTCGACTATCATGAGAAAGCTCCTTTGACGCTCCAACTCATGGAAAATCCTGGCCCTCTTCTGATTAAGTTTAGAGACCAATCGGCGCGAAGTCTCTGGGGTTAGCTCGTAACGGACGTTGCGAGGTTCCACTATTATCACTCCGCGTTCATTTGGATTCGGGAGGTCATTCACTCGTTGGACGGCGCACCATTGCGATCCTGTCCATCAGCCCCTGCTGAATGGATATCAGACGCTAGTCTAAAGTCCTGGCTGACAATGCTCCGCCCATTGCTCCATCAAGGCCTTACGCTTCTCAAACAAATCCGTCCGACGATAAGCCGCCTCGACCTTGTTCTCCAGCGTGTGGGCAAGTGCCGCCTCCGCCACCTCGCGCGGCACGCTTGTCTGTTCTGCTGCCCAGTCGCGGAAGGCCGACCGGAAGCCATGGACCGTCGCGTCCACCTTCATCCGCCGCATGACCATCTCCAGAGCCATTGTTGACAAGGGGCGATCCCGCTTCAGACCAGGGAACACGAGGTTGCCACTCCGGATCTCGCCCATTCTGACAAGGATTTGCTTTGTCCGACGCGAGAGCGGCACCCGATGCTCGCGGCCCGCCTTCATTCGTTCCTTCGGCACCGTCCAGACTCCTCGCTCCAGGTCGAATTCCTCCCAGCAGGCTCCCATGGCTTCGCCGCTGCGGGCGGCGGTCAGGATCGTAAACTCCAGGCAGAGCGCACTCACAGAGCCCGTTTGGCGTAGACGAGCCACCAACGCCGGCACCTCTTCGTACGGCAGCGCCTTGTGGTGGCCACGGGTGAGTTTCTGTCGTTTTGGCAGCAGATGATCGAGGTGTCCCCGCCAGCGAGCTGGGTTTTCGCCGGTCCGGTAGCCCTTGGCCTTGGCCGCATCGAGCACCTTCTCGATCCGACCTCTCAAGCGGGAGGCGGTCTCCGGGACCTTGCTCCACAGCGGCTGCAAGATACGGAGCACATGCTCCGTGGTGACTGCATCGACAGGCACGGACCGGATTGGTTCACAGTAGGTGGTGAGGGTCATACGCCATTGATCGCGGTGCTTCGGATTGCGCCAGCCGGTCTCCAGGGCTGCCACGACCTCGTCGGCCATTCCCCCGAAGCTCGGGATCACCTTCTCAACACTGCGGACTGTCAGTGGGTTACGTCCTTCAGTTAGGTGAGCCCGCGCTTCGGAGGCCAGCTCGCGGGCCCGCGCCAAGCTGACGCTGGTGGCACTACCAAGGCCCATTTCCCGCAGCTTGCCGGCACCTGTCTGGTCAGGTTCTTTCCAGCGGAAGAGAAACACCCACCGGCGCCGCGATCCGTCTGAGGAGACGGCAAGATAGAGGCCGCCACCATCGGCATGTCGGCCTGGTTTCTTGAGAGTCGCGACGGCGCGCGCTGAGAGCCTGCTCGTGGTTCGTGCCATGTCTGGATCCTCACCAAGCCCCAACATGGGCCCCAACAACGACGTCGGATTGTGGCGAACCATGGCGAACGATGCCAGTCATCAAACCGCAAAAACCACAGAATAATCAGAGATTTTTCAAACAGACACGAACATCCGCGAGCTGTAGTACGACGGACCCCCTCTCCGCCATTTAACTCAACAGATTCAGCAGCTTAAATGTTCCTACTTCCGCCGGTGAGTTGAGGCGCGAGCGGCTCTTTGCCGTCTGATGTGTGACGGTCACAATCGCGGCACTCCAATGGCTAGGGGTTTAGGCGAAGGGATGATCGTCAGGCACGTTCCTGGTCGTGCCTCCCTAGAGGGTCTGTATGAGGAATACCAATCCTTGAAGCGTAATGATTTCTACGGACGGTCTTAATCGCTGCCTTGATCATGATGTGCCCCTCAATGCCGAAAGACCAGCTCCGGGAGGATAACCTCCCAGGCTTCGCGCCGAAGCGCGCCGCGGAATTCCTCTGCATTGTCGACCTTACGCCAACGGATGATCGCGCTGGCCTTGCCTCGAATGAAGCGCACCCCGTCGGGGGGTGCGTAGCCCTGAGCCATCCGCCCAATGGTCACTCCCTTATCAGTGCGTATCTCCCAGCGTCCGTCGCACTTTATCAGTTCGATGGGATCACCGGTTTGTATCCGAGGGAGAGCTTGATGGGCCGGGTGGTTTGCCGCCTGCCTGCCGACCCAGGACAGATCCACCATGCGTGGTTCTACGGTCTGATACTGCAAACCACAGTCCGCCTGGGCTCCCTCATCTGGGGTGATCTGCCGCTGCAGTAAGGTTGCTGCGACATCCTGCAAGATCGGATGCCGGCCCTTCATTGAAACGATCGCAAGGCTGCGCTTTGCCCGCGTCATGGCGACGTAAAACAGCCGGAGTGGGGCATCTCGGTCCTCCCCCTTCGAGGACCGATCCCAGCCGCCGTCAAGGATGACGACGTCGTCAAACTCCAGGCCTTTGGCACGATGCGCGGTCAAAAGCATCAATCCTCGTTGCTCCTGACGAGTATCCCGAGTCCATTCGACCATCATCTCGATGATATCTGCGACCGGAACAGCTTTCCCATCGAGTTCGGCATCGAGTGTCGTGATACCGTCCGAGATCCGATCCCACCAATGGTTCGAAGGTTGCCTGGAGATAAAGCCTTTCACGGCTTCGGCCGCAATAATCTTCGCAGGCTCTGCCTTGAGGAAGTTGAGAAATTCCTGAGCTTCCCGCAAACGCCAAAATGGAGGCATGGCCTCGCTTGCGAGTTGAACCGGTATGTCGAGCGCCTCACAATAGCTCCGCACTGATTCCAGAAGTCGCCATTCCCGTGCGATGATCGCGGCCTTTGACCAGGACCAGTCCGGGACCAATTGGGACAGACGGACCAGTTCATCGACGGCGGCGTTGGCCTGCGCTGCAAGGCCCGGTGCTGTGCGCAAAAGCTGAACCCGGCCCTGCGCGACCGGATCCTGCGAGGCCAACACGCCGCCTTCAGGGGCTTTAGCACGGGCGCGATTGACGGTGATGTCATGGCCAGTCTTCATCCGATTAGCGGCTGGCGCAATCACGCGGTTTGCTGCATCAATAATCGCCCGCGTCGAACGATAGTTCTCAATCAGATAGGTGGGCTTGGCTGAGTAATCCGCTTCGAAGCGCCGGATGAACTCGATCGAGGCACCTGCGAAGGCATAGATGTTCTGGTCGTCATCACCCACAGCAAAAAGGCTCAGGCGCTGGTCCGGGTCGTCGAACGAGCGGCCTGCTACGGCGGCGATCAGGGCATATTCCTCGGGGCCAATGTCCTGATATTCGTCAACGAGGATCCAGCGATAGCCCTGAATCAGAGTTTCGCGGAGCGCCTCGGCCTCGACCTTTGACAGGCCTTCGCCTTTCAGCAGGGTGACGGCCTCCATTACAATTTTGTCGAAGTCATGTGGGGGATCCGCCTCGACCTGGCCCGCAAAGCTTGCCCTGACCAGTCGCATCGCTAGAGCGTGGCAGGTCGAGACGGTTACGCTGTTGGCATCATCACCGATCAGCTCTTTCAACCGCTTGCGGATCTCGACTGCGGCATGGCGGTTGTATGTTAATGATCTTCACGGAGGTGGTGTAACATAGGGTGATGTCGATCCTCGTGAGGAGGCGCGCGATGGATGACGACGTTTGGCGGCCGACGCATCTGACATCCGAGCAGATGGAGGAGCGGCGTC